>NZ_JCALDR010000015.1:0-141444 GCF_059812965.1 Mycobacterium sp. NGS29 | reverse complement strand
TGGCGGCGGTGACCTGGTCGTACCAGCGTTGGGTGTCGGTGTGGGCGGTGGTGGTGGCGGTGTTTTGGGTGCTGGGCTGAGCCTGGTGGGCCTGGCTGTTGGCCGGGGTTGTGGTGTCGGGGTTGGGGGTGGTGGCGCCGCTGCTCTGGGTCGGCCCGGTGGGCCGGTCGGGCAGGGCGCGCAGGCGTGAGGCGAGGAAGGCGCCGGGGCGGTCGATGTGGTCGGGCCAGGTGTAGCCGGTGGTGCGCATGTGGGTGTTGAGGGCGTCGGTGAGTTGGTGGGCGGTCCAGTGGGTGGGGTCGATGCCGGTGGTGATCAGTGCGTCGCAGATGGCGCCGATGTGGCCGTGGGCTAGGCCGTGGCACAGGGGTGTGCGGCCGTAGCGGTTGCCGGTGAGTTGGTCGGCGAGGCGTTGGATGGCAAGGGGTCGCGGCGCGCGTAGCGGGCGCCGCGGGGGTGCGTGTCGAGGAGTACCTGATGGGGGGTGCGGCGCGCGCTTGCGCGCCCTTGGTGAGGAAGTTCTTTCCAGAGATAACCGCCTATCACTACGTGATGGCGGTAGGTCGCAAACAGTGCTGTTGCGCACAGGCTGTTTGCGACTGATGAGGTGCCACACGGAGGGGCGACGGCGGTGCGAAGGTGTCCTGGGCGAGCCGGTGCCCCGGTACGCCTCGATCGCCCAACCGGCGGCGGCAAGGACTCGGCGGGCGGTAGTGACGCTGCGAGGCGAGCAGCCTGCTGCGGCGGCGACGGTGGCATTGGTCGCGGCGCAGTGCCGGCCGGTGCGGTGATCTGCGCTTACCGCCATCGCCTCGGCGACGCGCAGGAGCAGTTGAGCGCGTAGGTTGGCCGCGGTCAGCGCCGCGACCCCTTCATCAGCCGTCGTCCATGCGGCCAACCCGTCGAGCCATCCACGCCTACTGGTCCACATCGGCGTGCTGGTGGTTGTTACTGCCGCCGCCAGAATCCAGTGGCGACGGCTGTCGCGCAGGCGTTTTCGATGGGCGCGGGTGGTGCGTGGTGGATGAGCGTGTCGATCGTGATCATAAAGTAGCGCGCCTTCTGGTCCTGCTTGGGCGCATAAGCTACCGTGGTACCTGTCCATCGCGACAAGTCCCTTCGGGGATGGGTGCGAACCCACCGAGTCGAGGGCCAACTCGACTCGAACACTTCAGATACGAAGCCCTCGGTTGCCGCCGGGGGCTTCGTTGGTGTAGGCGGTGGATCCGGACCGATATTCAGCTGTGAATGTCGCCTGGCCGCGAAAAATGGCTCAACGCTTGGCGTTTGGGTGCTGCGGCCTGCGCGAGTGGTGCAGGGGTGGGAACCTCCTCCCGGTGCGCGTGGTTTCAGGGGTTATGGGTCAGGGCACGTCAAACAGACCCGAGTCATGTCAGAAGACACGGGCGATGACGAGTCAGGTTTCGCGGTAGCGAATTCGGTCGCGACTGTTGTGCGACGCGGAAAAGGATGGCGCGCGATGCGGTATTCGCGCTTCGGGTAGGCAACGTTATGGACCGTGCGGGCGCATGGCGACCTCCAGACTGTTAATGGTGTGCCTGGAGGGATCGTCGCACGAGACGCGCGGGTGTCCGCGCAGCGACACGCGGGCACCCGCGCGTCGCTCTCATCTCACTGTCGAACGACAGCGATGCCTGTTAGCAGGCCACCGGTGCCGATGAAGTCAGCGCACGCAGCAGTAGTGCCTGTGCTTCGGAAATTCCGTGTGCGCGCGCGAGGTCCTGCAGGGCGTCGCGATCGGCGGCCAAGGCGTCGAGCGCGCCGGGAGACATCAGGGGCTGGCACACATCGACGATCAGCGCCTGGACGCTCTTCATGTCGAACTGCGAGGCGACGGCCTCGGCGACCTCTTGCTCTTGCGGCAGCAGTCGCAACGTCATGTGCTTGGTACGCCGCCGGGTCTCGGTGCCGCGCCGACTCTTGCGGGCGGATTCGCCTGCGACAGGGGCCTGTGCGGTGTCCAAACCGGTTGTCATGGTGGTTCCCTCTCGCTGGTGCGCGGACATCCGCGCGCTATAGCGATACGGTAGCGCACAATGCGCCATGATGAGTGATATGTCTTCGCCCGGTTAGTGGTGTGTCGCAGAATGCGCCATTAAGCGTGAGGTGAGCTAGTAGATTGTGGGCATGACGACGCACGATGGCGCTTTCGACGCCGTCGACCCCGACGGGTGGCTGACCGCCGAGCAAGTCGCGGAGCTGTCCGGCGGCCGGGCAAAGGCGAACACGGTCCGTAGTTGGTGGAATGCGGGAACACTCGCTTTCAAGGTGTTCCCGGAACTCGGCGCCAAGTCGAACAAGAGGTCAAAGCGTGAGGATGCGGAGCGTTTTCTCAGCCGCAAGTTCGGTATCACGCCCACCACTCCCCTACCCGCCCCGCAGGCTGGGCGCCCCGCGCAGCCGGATCAGCGTCGGGTAACCGAGCTGCTCGACACGCTCACGTCCTTGAAGGCTGCGGCCGACGCCGCGATGCAGGCGCTTCTCGCAGAAGCTGAGCATCATGCCCAGACAGCCGCCGCGCAGGCAGCCATTTCGCGCGCCCAGGCCGACGCTGATGCCATTCGTGCCCAGGCCGATGCGAAACGCGTGGAGACACTGCGACACTTGCAGACGATGTTCCGCGGCTACGACTCAGCGCTGACGACGTTCCTGCAGCCCAGCACGCCTGAAGCTGCGTTTCTTCACGCAGACTGAACCGGAGCAAGGCACAAGACTCCCCCGCTTCCAGCGCGCGCGGCCCCCCTTTAGTTTCCGCCCTCTGCCACGATGGCGTTTTGTGCGGGCACGCTGCGGTGCCATGCCCAGTGACCTGCGATGTACGGATCAACGGCGGGGCTTTCACGGGCAACCGACAACCCGTTGCCGGATCAGTCGCGGGGTGACGACCCGTCGGTGTGACGGATGTTCGTGAGTCCTTCCGACGGAGAATGGCCTGCAGCATCGACGGGCGGTCGTCGGACGGCGTCACGGCCCACTGCCCGTGCTGGCGTACGGGCGAATGACGTACGAGCGATCGCGCGTGTCGCCGCGTGCCCGCTCGCACGTGCGCGCGGTCGGCGAGACGTCCAGGGCGCCGGCACGCGGCACGTCCGGGGGGCGGGACGGTGTTGCGGGAGTGGCACCGCCTACTCCGACGCCGGGTGCCACTCGCGGCTGTGTGGACGGTGGGACGGGCGGGACGCCGATTTACCGCACGTCCCAACAGCCACTTGTGTAACAGTTCAGTTTCACGTCAGTGTGCCGACGCGGATGCGAGTTCGCGTGCACTTACGTTGCAACGCGTGACAATGACTGGACCGACCCGAGTAATTCTCGTGGCTAATCAGAAGGGCGGCGTCGGCAAGTCGACGACCGTCGCGGCCGTCGCCGAGATGATCGCGACGGCAGGCAAGCGCGGACGCAGAGTGCTGGTGGTCGACGGGGACCCGCAGGCCAACGTCACCGTGGAGGATCTCGGCGTAGCGGGTGACCGCGGACAGTCACTGGCAGCGACCCTGCAGTTCGGGACGCCGTTGGTCCCGGTCCGCAATGTCCGCGACCATCTCGACGTCGTCGCGGGGGGACCACAGTTGGCGGTTGCCGGCGCGGCCGCTCACCTGATGGTCGACAACGGCATCGACATGGCAGCCAACCTGCAGAGCCAGCTCAGCGCGCTCTGCGACGCCGAAGGCTACGACGTCGTGCTCATCGACTCCGGCCCGGGCGACGTCCCCCTGCTGGACACCTACCTGTCGGTCGCCAACTATCTGCTCATTCCGACCCGCGACGATCAGGCCAGCCTCGGCGGCGTCGAACGGCTGGCCCGCCGCTTCTGGCGGGCCCGCAAGCACGGGGCTTCGATTCAGTTGCTGGGCGTGCTGCTGTTCGATGTCAACCCCCGCGCGACTAAGCGCAACGAGGAAGTTTTTGCCCAGGTCAACGACATGCTGGAGGGCAGCGGCACGACCCCCTTCGACATCACGATCCGCTCGGCATCTGCGGCTGCTGTCGACATGCGCACGATGCACAAAACGGCCGGCGAACTGGTCGCCCTGGCGCACGACGCGCGGCGCAGCAGGCTGTCGAAGTTACGGGACAAGCAAAGTCCCGAGCGCGCAATGTGGGCCAGCGATCCGTCTGGCCTGGCCGCGGATTACCAGGAGCTGGTGCGCCAGATCGTGGCGCGTCTGCTGCGCTACGAGGCGGCGGCGCCGAGCGCGGAGCGTGCCGGATGAGCACCAGTCGGCAAAAGCGCAAGGCCGTCTTCGATCCGTCGGCCCTCGACGACGAGATGGATGAGATGTGGCCGGCGCGGAGCAGTGCTGTGGCGAACCCGACCCAGACACCAATTGCGCCGCCGGCCACGCCTGCGCGGGAAGTGTCGCCCGCCACGCCTTCACCGAGACCGTCGACGCCGGCTGAACAACGGCAGCCGCACTCGGCGCCGCTGCAGCTGGTCGCCGAATCAGAGCCCGGACACCAGCGCGCGCACGCCCCGGTGCACACGGAGCTTGAGGTCGATCACCGGCGTCTACGTCCGACCGCCTCACCCGGTTCCGGTGGGGCGGCGAAGCGCGTCAGACCTCCGGAGGTGTTGCTGTCGGCCGAGGTGTATGACGAGCTGTATCGCGTGCAGATCGGCGAGAAGAAGCTGCGCCGGGGTCTGGCACGACCCATGGGCACGATCGTGATGGATGCGATCGAGGCGCACGCGCCGAGGTTGGCGACCACCTGGTCCACGGTCGCGTCGTCGACGATGGGGGAGGGGCAGCTGTTTGAGCGGCCATCGTCGAATGCGGTGCCGCGGCGAAGGCGTCATGTGACCGCTCCGCGCACGGTGGTCCTGTCCGGAGTGTCGGCCGCAAACGGTCAGCGGCTCGACAATCTGGTGTTGGCGTGGGGCGCGGGTACCCGGAGCGCCCTGGTCGAGCAGGCGCTGCGGTACGAGTTCGGCCTGCTCGGGGCCTGACGGTCCGAGGCCAAGATCACCGGCGTCCCGGTTCGAGCGGCTCGGTGTCGGGAACGATGGCGCGTCCGCTGTTGTAGTCGCGCGCGATAACGGTCAGCTGCGCGACGAATGCTTCGCGGACAAACTGCGCGAAGGTGTACCGGCGTCCGGTCACCCGTTCAACCAGCCGGACCGCGGCGCGCGCTTGCTGATGAAGGTCGATGGGAATATTGACCTTGCTGTTCTTGGTCGTCTCGCCGTGCCGTGCAGTGTCGTTCGAGTTAGGCATTGATGGGTACGGAGCAGAACATACCGAGGCGCTTCATGTGGCTAAGCACATTCTTGTAATCAGCGGTGATGTCCTTGGCCCGGTATCCATACAGCGGTACGGGGCGATAGTTGGTGTAGGCCTCGTCGACGATTGAGCTGCGCCGAATCGCCGGGGTCACCTTGTCGCCGAAGCCCTCCTGCAAGTACTCCATCTGCTGCTGGTACACCGCGCCGCTGGCGGGCACCGCGCAGGGGACGATCGCGAGCAGCGGGATGTCGATGCGGAAGGTCTTCTTGACGATGGCGAGTTCCCGAAGCAGGGCCTGGATGCCCTCCGATTCCTTTCCAGCGGGCTTGGTGCAGGTGATCAGGCCCCACGACCCCGGTGGCGCTGCCTCGTCAACTGACGAAGCGATGAGCGCAGTTGTGACCAGGGCGCTGTTCGAGCCGGGGGAGTCGATCAAGGTGACGTCAACCGGGGCAGCATTTTCGAGCGCGTCGCGCAGACGCATGACGCCGCCAACCACGGCCGGCAACTCGACCATGAGTTTGTCCAGTGTCGAGCGGGCGGCGGGCACGATGGTGAGGTTCTCGATACGCGCCTCGGGGGCGTCGCTGAGGAGGAGTTCGCCGTCGTCGGTGTAGTCGATGGTGCGGGCGGGGCGTTCGATGTCGTCGATCGTGGCGTCGAGGCGCAAGACGTCGGCGATCGTGGTGCCGGCGATGTCCGGATAGCCCAGCCAGGTACTGGCGTTGGCTTGCGGATCCAGGTCGATGACCCGGACGCGCAGGCCGGAGGCGGCCAAGAGTATGGCGGCGGTGACGACGGTAGTCGTCTTGCCGACGCTTCCGGACATGTTGGCGACGGTGTAGGTAGGCATGGCTGGCGGGTCTCCTATCGCGGGCGAGGTAATTGGGCGGTGATGCAGGCTGCATCACGGTGGTGGGGCGTGAGCGGTGATGCAGCCTGCATCACGCAATGTGGGGGAAGTCCGGACGTGCACGGTGACATCACCCTCGGGCCATCGATATCTGCTGGCTTTCCCAGTCCGTCGGCCGGTAACCAACCCGTTCAACGAGCACATCGAGGTGAGCCACGGCGTCGTCGTCGAAGCCTTCTTTGAGAGACGCGGTGTGCAGCTCGGCGGCGGCGATCGCATGGTGCCACGCGCGTGTGCAGCGAGCCTTCTCGCCGGTGCCGACAACCGTAGCGTCCCAGTCGCGCAGAAGAGCCTTGACTGCGGATGTCTGGCTGCGTGCGGCGACGCCGGACAGATATTGGCGGACCAGGAGTTTGAGCAGTTCGGCATTCGAGGGCTGATGGCCGATCAGCGTCGCGCACGCCTGCCGGCGCAGCGTCTGCGACGAGGCGGCGGCTCGCTGCTGCTCCGCGATCTCGGCGGCCACGGCGTCCGCCCCTGGATCAAGGTGTGCATCGCTGCCCTGAGCGCCGGCGCTGGCGGGGCCAACATCATCATCGGTATCCGGCCGGTGCGGGGGGACAGGATAAGGCGCGTCGTGCTCTGTATAGGCCGCTTCGGGTGCGGGGTCGGGTCGCGGCCGCGCGTAAAGGTCTAGGTGGCCGGTGTTGGGGTTCACCGCGCCCACGACCTGGGTGCCCGGGGACAGCTCGTCTCGGCCGATGCGGTGGTCGGTGTAGTGCTCGCCCACCTCGCTGCGCGGATCATCGGTGAGCGTGATACCTAGAGCGGCGGCCTCCGCGCGCGCGTCCCGCTCGGCGATGATGCGTTCGGCCGCGCGGGATGCCGACCAGTGGTGGCGCAGGATCAGTTGCTGGGCCGCCACCTGCTCGGCGCGGCGCAGCGCGGAATTCTGGTCCCGATCTCGCCCTTTCTGCCATCGCCGATGCGGCCCGTACGGCAGCTTGCCGGCCAGGGCTGCGGCCTCCGCGCTGGGCAGGCTTCCGGTCGCGACCGAGTCCCGAACCTCCGGTGCGAGCAGCAGCAGCGCTAACCGACGTGACACGGTGGCCTGGTCGACGCCAAGGCGTTCGGCGATCGCGCGCTGGGAAAGACCGATGTCCGCGTAGCGGGCGAACAGGTCCGCTTCGGCAAGGTCGGAGAGGTCCTCGCGGCCAAGATTCTCAGCCGCCATCGCATCGAGGTCGCCATCATCGGCCATGATCGAGTCGTCGACGACAGCTGGCACGGTGGCACGGCCGGCAGCAAGGGCTGCGGCTCGCCGACGGTGCCCGTAGACGAGGACGTAGCGGGCGTCGGCTGAGATCTGCTGCTCGGCTGACGGCCTGGCCGCGAGGAAGGCATCTCGCGGCACGGCAAGCACGGGCAGGCGGACCCCGCTGACGCGTACTGCGTTGAGCAATTCTTCCCACTTCGGCTCGCCGGGTTGGGGGGTGGAGCGCGACGAATCGTTGAAGGGGTGCGCGGCGATCTCGGCGACCGGGAGGTCGACGACGCGGTGGGCCTCGTCCGCGGCGACGGCGGTCATCCCGGCGATCAGACCGTTTTCGTCGGCCGTGTCGCCGGCGGGGGAGTGGGATTGGCCGGGTTCGGTGTCGCCGCCCGCGAGTCTGGCGAAGCGATTGGCGGTCTTGCGCTTGCCGGCGGCTTTGACTGGCCGGCGGGAGGTCCTGGTGGACGTGTCTGTCATGACGCAACTCCTTCTCAATACCGGTATTAGAGTATTAGGCCGGGGGGACACGAGCAACAACAGCGCGTTGCCGCAGGGCCGTCGGCTAGCGGGGTAACGGCGGCGGGGTCGATCGTGGCGGTCGTCGTCGCGGTGATGCACGCTGCATCACCGTTAGTCCAGAGTTGTGGCGTCCCACCAGGCATTCCTTGACTTTCGTCACGTGACGTATTTGGCGAGGGTAGATGGGTGGCGCAGTTGTAGGGCAGCGATGCGCGAAATGTCTTGCTCAGCGGGCTTGCTATCGCACGGATGTCCGTGGGCCGCGGTTGACCGATGTGCGGCAACTCGTGCTGCGCTCCACGAGCAGACCTATGTCTCGACCAACCCCCTCATGGTACCGGCGGCCAGGGACGCGACGGCGCAACCATGGCCGTCACCAACTGCTCGACCCTGGTCTCGCGACCTGTCAGTGCTGCTGGCCGCCGTTCGATATTCCACCTTTCGCCAGTACGTTGCGACAGGGCGCCGGTCCGTTCTCCGTGCGCGCGATCCGCAGTGGTTACGCCGAGTTCTGATGACATCGTGGTGTATGCCGTATGCGCATATGCGATGATGCGCGTCGCGCATCGCATCGTGTTCGGCAATTCCCTGAGGTGTGCTGCTGGTGTGTCTGCGGGCAGTACGTCTCCTACACTCACCGGCTTGCATCATGCGCTACGGCGGTAAGCAATCTATTTGCCGTGTCCACTTCGTGTGCTCTACTGCGAGCACGCACGGCAAGGATCCGGGTTTGGAGGGAAACCGTCGATGACTGAATCGAAGTTGGTGGACGAGCTCAGCGCTCGTCTGCTCAAGCAAGACGAGAAAGTCCCGACCACGATCCGCTTGAGCCGGCGGCTCCTCAAACGGCTGCGTGACCAGGAGAGACGCTGGTCGACGTCGATGTCGTTCATTGTCGAAAAAGCCCTAGAGCCCGTCCTTGCCGAACTAGAGCAAGCCAAACCACCAACTGAGGGTGCCGCCGATGACAGCGACTAAGCACCCGGCCATCGAGGTGACCGCGCAGCAGGCGTGGTTCCTCGCTGATCACCTCCGGGCCGGTACCTATCCGTGGATGTTGGCGATCACCGCCCCCTACGTCGACGCGGGGGAGCGGGCCCCTTTCAATCAACGCTGCAGGGACGAACTCACCGAATCCGGCGTTCTCGATGATCGGGGGCAGCTCAACTCGTCCGTCGCTGAGGCTATCCGGACCGCGTGCCATCCACGTCAGTGGCTGGAGTGGCTCACCATCCTTGGCCCGGACCAGATCTTGCGTGGAGTCTTGGCCCGCACTGAACCCGTACAGGCTGTGGCCGTGTTGCGCTACGCGCAGATGGTGACGTTCACCCCGCTGGAGCTCACTGACAGCGAAGCGATCGTGCCGATCGTCACTGCCGGACTGCCCCCTGACCAGCGGGCGGCGCGCTTCGAGGAGTTCTCGCTGTCGATGGACCTCGGCAAAGCGATCGATGCCCGGATAGGCCGCGGCGCAGATGTGTTCGAGACTCTCACCGACCTGGGTGTGGACGAACAGGCAGCCGAGATCATGACACTGGCTCGTGGTGGTGACCGCACGATCGTGGAGCTGACCGCCCATGAATCCACAGGCGGCGGCCACCACCACACTGACGTCAGCGTCAACGTCATCAGCACCGATATCGGGCTCATACTGGTCAGCCCGCCAGCTGGTGAGCCGCGAAAGGGCGGAAGGTCGGTGTTCGCCCCTGGTGATGCGTTCGCAGTGGCGATGGCCGTGCGTGACCTCACCGCCCGATTACCCTCTGGCACTTGGTTTCCCAATGAGAACTACAGCATCTGACATCTCCGATTCGAAAGTGAGACCGCATCGATGAGCGCTCCATCTGACTTCTCCGCCGCTGACAACGCCGCCGGCAACCTGCCAGCGCAGCGGCCGATCGAGACCCCGGCTGCCCCGCCGGACCCGTACCGTCCTCCCGGCCAGGCCGACACAGGGCCCCAGCGCCGCATCCAGTGGCCATTGCAGCAGGGCGTGGGACCGGGCGATGGGCAGCAGGACCCTCGCGCGGCGGCGCCGCTTCCCGCGACGGCACCCCGGCCGCCGGCACCCCCGCAACACGCCTCGGGTTCCGGCCGCCCTCAGTTCATCCCACCAGCTCCTCTGCGCCCCTCCTCCGTCGACCCGCAGAACCAGCAAGCCTTCAGGCCGCCGGGCCAGCCTGGCGAGCGCCCCACACCGCCCCCGCCGGCCTCGCACGCCGCCCCTGAGCCAGCCCCAGCAGTGCCCAACCTCCCCAGTTTCGGGGGATTCTTCGACGACACAGACCCATCTGATAGCGCGCCGCACACCGGGTGGGCGCCTGAACCCAATACCGCGGCGCCGCCACCGGCCAGCCACGTTGCGCGCGGTCACGACAGCTTCGCTGGCGCGGCCCCGCTGACTCAGGACAACCAGCGGGTCGTCACGACACGGCGACGCGCCAGCGGCACTGGCTGGCGCAAAGTCGTGGCGAAGATGACATTCGGGTTGATCACGCCGGGCCCCAGCGCCAAGCAAGAGCAGGCCGACGAGCTGAGCAGGCGGATCAAGAGCGCCCTGCTCGGTGTCCATGTCGTGGCTTTCGTCAACGCCAAAGGCGGGGTAGGCAAGACCACGATGACCGTCGCCGCGGGCAGCGCGATCGCCCGCGAACGCGGCGACCGCGTCATCGCCGTCGATGTCGACACCGACCTGGGCACCCTGTCGTCGCGCTTCGAACAGCAAGGCGGCGCCAAGGCGAACATCGAGGCACTCTCAGCACTGCAAGACGCCAGCAGCTACCCCAATGTCCAGGTATTCACCGTGCAGAACAACGATCGGCTGGAAATGCTTGGCTCCCAGAATGATCCGCGATCGTCCTACATCCTGAACAGCGCCGACTTCGAGGCCGCGATGAAGATCCTGAAGCTGCACTACAACATCATTCTGTTGGACTGCGGCACGGCGATCACCTCACCGCTGTTCGCCACCATCGCCGCCCACGTCGACAGCCTGGTAGTGGTCGCATCTCAAGATCCGCTCGGCATCAATGGTGCGTGGGCGACCGTAGAGTGGCTGCAATCCCACGGTTTCAGCCGGTTGCTACCCCGTACCGTGGTCGCGCTCAACGCCACCGCCAAAGGCAGACCACTGGTTGACGTCACTGACGCCGAGACACGGTTTCGTGAGCGCATTCCCGGCGTTGTGAAGGTGCCCTACGACGTGCACCTGGCCGAAGGCGGCGACATCGCGTTCGACGAGCTCAAACCACGGACCCGCAAAGCACTCATGAACGTGGCCGGGGCAGTGGCCGAGCACTATCCGGTCCGGCAACCACAGCAACACCGCCGCGATGTGGGCGGGAGTTTCTAAGCGATGGATCCCGCTGCTGCAACCGGACAAATCCGTGTCGCCGTCATCGGCGAAGACACCGCCGCGGATCTGGCATTGCCGACCAGTTTGGCAATCAGGGAACTGATCCCGCGCATCCGAGCCACGCTGGCCTCCAAACGCGACGACGACGACATCGTTGCCGACGCCGGCGACACAATGCGCCCGTATTCGCTTGCCCCACTGGGTGGTACACCATTTAGCCTCGATGCCACCCTGGGCACGCTGGCGATCGACGACGGCGAGCAGCTCTTGCTGTGCCGGCTACCACCGGGCCCGGCCGCGCCCCCAGTCGTCGAGGACATCGCTGATGCGTCGGCGATCCACTCGGCCAGCCAGTTCAAACCGTTCGAGCACCCGATGCTGCGCACCGCCGCTCAGGTCACGGTGCTGGTGTTCGCCACACTGGTCTGCGGCCTAGCTGTCTACGGATGGTGGCGCGGCTATCGCGGATGGGCCTCGGTGGGTTGCGGGGTGCTGGCCGTGACCCTCCTCGCCGCCACCGTGTGGCTGCACCGCCGCGGATCCACCGATGTCTCGACACGATTGGGTATCGCCGTCACGGTGCCGCTGGGGTTGGCCGCGGCCGCCGCATTGCCCGGTGACGCCAGCGCCCCGCGGCTGTTCTTGTCCGCAGCGCTGCTGCTGGCGTGGTCATTGCTGCTGTTGGCGCTGACCGACCGCTGGGCCGGCGTGCACGCCGCCACCCTGGCGATCAGTACCACCGTCGCGCTCGCAGCCGCAGTGCGCATTGTGTGGCATCTGCCCTTTCTGACGATCGGCTGCGGAGTCCTTGCGATCTCGCTGCTGCTGGCCAGCAACGCCCCGACGATCTCGGCTATGTGGGCACGGTTCCCGTTGCCCAATGTTCCGGCGCCGGGTGAGCCGACCCCCGCACCGTCCTCGCTCGCTGAGATCGAGGACCTGCCACGCAAGACCGCGGCGTGCAACGCCTATCAGAGTGGTTTGGTCGCCGCCTCGGTCATCCTGTCGGTCCTGGGCTCGGTGCTGGTCGTGTGGCTACCCGCAACGCCGTCGCTGCTGGCGTGGTGGCTGGTGGTCGTCATCACCACTGTCACCGTCCTGCGGATGCGGATCTGGGATTCCGCAGTTCCCGCCTTCTGGTTTTTGGCCACGCCGCTGCTGACCGCGGTCGCACTGAGCGTGTCCTTCGCCGCCACCGGACACCTGGTCGCCAGTATGTACGCTCTGGCCGTCGTCGCGGCGCTGACCGCGACCATTCTGATCGCGGCGGCGGTGCGGCCCAAAGAACTGTCGATCCCGCAGCGCCGCTGGCTCGATCTGGCCGAAAACACCCTGCTGGTCACGATCCCACCAGCCATGTTGTGGCTGATCGGATTGATCAGCATGATCCGTAACCGAGGAGCGTTGTGATGATGCGGCGACTGGCTCCCATCGCGGCGACGGCTGCGTTGTTGATGGTATGCACTCCCGCGCCGCCCGCTGCGGCACTGGCCTTTCCGATTGTCGATCCCGTGGCGCTGCCACCCGACGGGCCACCGACACCGGAGCAGGACATGCGCCAGAACGGGACGTGCGCGTTCTTCGGCGCGATGCCCGGGTTCGATCCAGCCGCGGTACCTCCAAGCCAGGCCATGTTGAACCTTCCCGAAGCGTGGAAAACCTCGCGGGGCAGGGGAGTGGTGGTCGCGGTCATCGACTCCGGTGTCACCCCTGGGCCACGGCTGCCCAACCTCACCGCGGGTGGCGACTACATCGATCCGCCCGCCGGCGGCCTGGTGGACTGCGATGGCCACGGTTCCGCGGTGGCCGGCCTCATCGCCGGCCAGCCCGGCCCCGACGGATTCTCCGGTGTGGCCCCAGAAGCGGCGCTGGTCTCCATCCGCCAAAGTTCCGCGCAGTGGTCCCCCAAGACCCCCTCGGGCCAAGATCCCCAACAAGCCAAGACAGCCGGTGATGTCGCCACGCTGGCGCGGGCGGTGCGTCACGCCGCCGACATCCCGGGAGTGCGGGTCATCAACATCTCGCTCACCGATTGCATCCCCACCTACAAGCAGGTCGAGCAAGCGGCCCTCGGTGCGGCGCTGCGATACGCAGCGATCGACAAGGACATCGTGGTGGTCGCCGCAGCCGGCAACACCGGAGAAAGTAACTGCACCAGCAACGCGCTGGCCGATCCCAATCGGCCCGATGACCCGCGCAACTGGGCGGGCGCCACGACCATCTCCACCCCGTCGTACTGGCAGCCCTACGTACTTTCCGTCGCCTCGCTGACTCCCGAGGGCCAACCCTCCAATTTCACAATGGCCGGTCCCTGGGTGAGTGTCGCGGGACCCGGTGAACAGATCGTCTCGCTGGGCAACGCCCCGAACTCGGGTCTGGTCAACGGCCAACCCTCGAGCAAGGAACCTCTGGTTGCCATCAACGGGACCAGTTTCGCCAGCGCGTATGTCTCTGGCGCCGCGGCGTTAGTGCGCTCGAAATTCCCCACCTTGACCGCCCGCCAGGTGGTGAACCGGTTGGTGTCCTCGGCGCACAATGCTGCGCGCGCCCCGTCGAACGTGGTGGGGGCCGGGGTCATCGACCCCGTCGCAGCCCTGACCTGGGACATTCCCAGCGGCGAGGCGCTGCCGACGCAGATGCCGGTGGTGCGTGTCGCCCCGCCAGCACCTCCCGCACCGGATCACCGACTCCCGCGCTTCATCGCCTTCGGCGTCGGAATCCTCGCCGTAACGCTGGCCATCATCTTCGTGACCGTGATTGGAATGCGCCGTGACCGCCGCGACAGCTAGCCGCCAAACTCGCTTCTCCCCAGCCCGGGCGAGCTGGCGGCGGCTCACCGTCTTCGTGACCCTGTTGGTGCTGGGGTGGGCGCTGGCCGTTCCCGTAGGGCACACGCCCCGCTGGTGGCACTACCTCGTGGGGGCGGCGCTCGCCCTGGCGCTTGTGGGGTCGTGGCACGGCCAGCACGTCTCCACCACGATGGCTCGCTGGACGCCGATGGTGTGGCGCAACCAGCGCCTGCGGTCACGCGGGTCCGGCGAACCCGTCCGCCGGCGGCACCGCACACCCCACAGCCCAGGGCCTGCCGGTTCCACAGCCCGGCTCCACGCTCAGATCGTGGTGCACGTGCGCCCACAGCCGCACGCCTTGATCACCACCGATGACGACGATGACCAGCTGCCGTGGGAGTTCGTCACCGCCTGGCTGGACCGCTATGGGATCCGCACCGATACTTTGACGGTGTGCTCCGTGACCCGCACACCACCGGCCAGTGGGCTGCGCAGCGACGCGGCGACCCTGCTGGGCGGGCGCCGCACTCAGCACCACGACACATGGTTGACCTACACCGTGAGCGCACACAGCAACGTCGGCGCACTCGTGGCGCGCCACGGTCCCAGCACCACGAGCACCCTGCGAGCCGGGGACACCGACGCTGACGCGGACGGCCGCGCCACGACGCCCGGGCTGGCGTCGTTGGCCGACACCACCGCGCGCAGACTCATCGCCGAATTGCGGGAGAGAGGGTGGCTTGCCACCGTCGCTGATCAGACCCAGCTTCCCCAGTTCGTGCCGGCGTCAGTGACAGCGCGCCGCCACACCTGGACGGGCACAGAGTATTCCGACGGTTACCGCGCCGTATACGCCGTGGACCCCGCCGCGCTGGCAGACGTCGCCGAGGCCCTTCCCGCGCTGCCCACCAAATCCACCTGGTTGTCGCTGACCGTGCGGTCTCAGGGCCGTCAACCGGCCACCATCAGCGCCGTGGTCGGCACACTGACCACCACACGGCCCGCCCGGTGCCCGCTGAGCGGACTGCACGGGTTCCACGGATTGCACCACCAGGTTGCGCCAACGCTCACCGCGACCCACTTTGCCGCGCACACGCAACTTCCCCGCGGCCCCCTGGCGGCGAACGACCTGACGGCACTACGGTGGCCGACGACCGCGGCCGGTATACCGATCGGGTTCAACCGCGCGCGACAGCCGGTGTATCTGGGTTTGGCGTCCCCCGAGCCAGTGCGGATCACCGTCACCGGCACTCCACAGTTCCAAGTAGGAATCACCGCGCGGCTCGCGCTGTCAGGACTGACCCTCGCGCTCTACACCGCCGACCCGGCCCGCTGGGCTGCATTGGCCAATCATGCTGGGCCACAACAGTTCACGATCCAGCCCACCAGCGTTTCCCCTGAAGCAATCGTGGTCAGCGACGGCAGCTGCGATACGCCCGCCGGCGCGGGGATCACTGTGACACTGCGCCAGCCGCAGTTTACGCAGGCGCCGGCCACGACAGTTGTGATCACTCAGGATGACCGTCATCCCGACCTTTTCTACATCACCACTCCGCACGGCCGGCAATGGCTCAGCAGCCGACTTTCGGAATGAGCCCGCAGGTCATCGCTGCTGGAAAGCAGTGCATGCCCCTACCGTCAGGTGGCATTGGGCCGGACGATGTTCGGGTTTGACGGCTGGCTCACTGAACACCGAGCCCGGCGTCGTGGATACGGCGTCGGATTTGCTTGAGGCTGATCAGACGGTGGAAGTCGTCGCCTGCAAGGTTCGCCCATTCCTGCCAACCTTCGAGGGCTTCATTGACGGCGACCAGTAGGGGTCGCCTTAGTAACGGAACGAAACTGGTTGTTTTCGTGGTCGTTTGGCCGCGGCTTACGAATGACCTTTGCGCCAGGGCGCTTCGGGGTCGGCGAGGGTGTCGAGCATCAGTTGGCACCAGGTGAGCGCCGCGTTGACCGCGAGTTGTGCGTGCCGGACGCCGAGACCAACGCGTGCGGTTGCCGGACCGTGTCCGGTGCCCATCCCGCGGTTGCGCAGCTCGGCAAGTCCATTGGCGATGGTTGTGACCGCGCCCAGGATGCGCTTAACACCTTCGCTGCCATCCGGTCCGGAACCGTTCGAGGGGTCCAGTCCGAGCGAAAGCTGTGCTGCGCGCGCTAGTTTAGGTAGGTCGGACTTGTCGTCGAACGGCTGGCCACGTTCGCTGAGGACAATTTTGGCGGTGCTTTCGATCAGTTCCTTGGCGCTGCCGACCGCGAGCGCGGGATCGTCGCTGATCGCACGCCTGATGCGCTCGAAGCCCTCGCGGATGGCTGACGGGTCCGCGAGCCTTGCGATTGATTCGATCGAGAGTTGCGGCCCGACCGGCGTGATCTGGGCGGTCTGCTCATCGACCTGGTAGCCGTCGCGGCGTAGCGATTGGTGAAACTGGCTCAGGCCCTGAGGTTCCCAGCCATTGAATAATCGTTCGGCGACCCGGAGAAATCGGCCGACGTGTCGTGGGTCGGTCCAGTCGACCGCATCCAGGTACGACTGCGTCGTCTGGCGACGTACGCTGCTGTCTTCGTAGCGGCAGTCAGGGTCGGGCGCGAACCCTTCGTCCTGGAATGCAGTGCTGATCGCGCTGACCGTGCTGTCAGTCATCAAGTCGCGGAAGATGCCGCGCGTGGTACTTCCTACCAGATCGGTCATCGTGTTGGGCTCTGTGTTGTCGTCCCCATCGCTCGCCCACCCGCGCGCGCGACCGCCCGGTAGATTGTCGAGCGGGTGACCGGGAACAGTTCCTCGAGCTCGCCGATGGTGTGGGTTCCGGCGCGGTAGAGCTCGACGAGGTGCGCCTCCTGCCGTGGACTGAGCTTGGGCTGTTTGCCGCGCAGCCGCCCCTTGGCCCGGGCGACGGCCATGCCCTCCCGCGTCCGGGCGCGAGCAAGGTCGGCTTCAAACTCGGCGATCATGCTCAGCGTGGTGAACAGCAGCCGGCCGATCGGGTCTGTCGGATCGTGCACCGAGCCGCCAATGTTGAGACGCACGCCGTTGGCGGTGAGTTCGTCGACGATGTTGCGTGCGTCTGGAACGGAGCGGGCGAGGCGGTCGAGCTTTGTCACGACGAGCGTGTCGCCGTTGCGGCAGGCGGCGAGCGCTTGGCGTAATCCGGGTCGGTCTCGGTTCGTGCCAGTGAGGCCGTGGTCGACATAGATTCGCTTCGGGTCGACGCCGAGCGCCGCCAGCGCCTCCCGCTGCGCCGTGAGGTCTTGATCGACTGTCGATACCCGGGCGTAGCCGATCTTCAGCTCAGCCATGTAATAAGTATGCCGGTTAGCCCCCCTTTACCGGGAGGGACCACCGAACCAGTCTTACGGGACGTCGGCACTCCGGGCCGGCGGAGCCGCGCTCCCTTGGTGTCGGTGTGCCGTTGAGGGTTCGGCTATCGAGACCTCCTGCCCGGCATGACATCGCCTCCGGTGTCTTCGGAGACACCCTGACCTTTGGCCATTTAATCGATGAAACCAAGCACGCGGACTATCTGGTGGTGGCCGCCGTCGTGGTTGCGGGCGATTTGGGCGCCATTTAGAAGGATGTGGACGAGCTACTGCTACCGGGCCAGCAGCGTCTCCACATGAAAGCCGAAAAGGCTAACAGACTCAGACCGCAAGTCATGACCCAGCGAGGTCATTTGGGCGTGCGCCGGGTGAGAGACCGCCCCCGCATACGGCGCCTGGCCGAGCTCGAGCGGGATCGCCGCGACAACCGCCGCTTCGGATCGCCGGCTGAAGCAGTTTCTGCTTTCTGCCGCTGCCCGGAGGCAAGCCGCAGCGACCAACCTGATACCTCTAGCAATGTCAAGCACTGCAGACGTGGTGCGCGCGGCGATCAGGGTGGTGCGGGGCAAGAAGCGAGACACCACGAGCTGGGCTGCCGCCGCTCCTGGTGGACGCGATCATGGCTTCGGCGCGTCCCTTCCTTCACTTTCAGCAGCGTGTCCGCCACCGGGGTGTGATCCGTCGGGCCGGACGTGGTGGTGGGGCAGGCCTGCGCTCGTGACCCGGCAGGCTGTGGGAGTCGTCAAAGGCGTGGGTGGCGTCGTTGCTATCGATGTCGGTGATCAGTTGCTGGATCTGGTGGCGCGCTTCCTGCATGGTGCGCGCCACCGAGGCTGGAAATTTCGCTGCGCGGGCGGCGTTCTTCCGGTGTTGCGGGCAGCGGAGGATGCGGGCGGTACAGCGGTCAAGCATGCGCAGAACTCCTTGGTGGTGATGCTCACAGAGTTAGCGGCGCGAACGGCGCTATCCGCCGCGGACGGTAACTCTTTGATTGCAGCTCCTGTGTGCAGCCAGCGTGGGCTCAGCCGGGCACTGCACGCGCCGAACCGGCCACGCGGATGCGAAAACACCCAGAACAACCCGGTTCGGCCTTCCGCCAGTGTACCGGCGTGGGCAGGCGGGAAGGACGTTGTGGTGGCCAGCGGTGTCGTTGGCTGCGACCAGGTAGTCGGCGGTAACGTCGGCGCCGGGTACGACCGGCACGGATGAAGAAACCTTGGGCGCGGACCGCCAACCTAAACGGCCCGGTGCGACGGGATCGGATTCTTCTTGTTTCTCGACTCAAAGGAGACAGCGGAAGAGAAAGCTGTGAGTTCGTGGTGACCCCAGCCTTGCCGTCAATCACCCGGGCACCGCAAGGCGTGGGCCTTCGATTGTTTGCGGCTCAGGCTAGGGCAAAGCTCTCAGGGCGCTTCCGGCCCGCCATTGCGTCCACGGCACACTCCAGTCACCGTTGTTGCGCAACGACAGTGGCGGGCCGCCGGTGTTGCGGATCTCGACGATATCGCCGGGTTGAGAAAAGCCGAAGAACCATCGGGCGTTGTCGCCATTGAGGTTCAGACAGCCATGGGAAGTATCGGTGTTGCCTTGGGCCCACACCGTGCTGTCGAGTTGGTGAAGATAGATGCCGTCGGGGCTGATGCGGGTGGCGTAGTTGATGGTCTCGCGGTAGCCGAGGCGGGAATTGACGGGCAAGCCGTAGGTAGACGAATCCATCACGACCGGATTGGCCTTATCCATCACTGTGTAAACGCCGGGCGGGGTCCAAAACGTGAGGGTCTGGCCCGCGACGGTCTGGGTGCCGCCCATGCCCATGGAGGTGGGCATGGTGCGCACCAGAACGCCGTTGTTGTACACGTTGACCTGTTTGGTGCTGTCGTCGGCGATAGACACGTGCGCATCACCGATGCTGAAGGATGCCTGCTTGTCCTCATTGCCGTACAGCCCGCTGCCCAGCGGCGCACCATAAATGTTGGCCGCCACGGTGATTTTCGTGCCCGCTGCGTAGTAGTGCTCAGGGCGCCAATGGGCGTTTTGGTCATCGACCCAATACCAGGAGCCTTCGACGGCCGGAGCGGTCGTCACGGTCAGTCGGCGCTGCGCGGCCGCGCGATCGGTGATGGCCTCGTCGAAGTGGGCGACAATGACCGTTCCCACCCCGTAGGTGCCGCCGTCGTGCAGCGCCGCCCCCGAGGTGGTGGTCAGCGACACCGCGGCCTGATTGCTCGGTGTGAGCGTGGTGAACCTGGACATCTGCGACGCGGGGGTTCCCGTGGGCCCGCGACTGCCCACGGTGAGGGTGTAGGTGCGGCCGTAACCCAGCGGCACGCGGGGCTTCCACACCAGATGATCGGGAGTCATGACACCCGGGATCGGCGTGTTCTGGTCGTTGACCAGCTGTACGTCGGTCAGGATGCCGTTGGCCGCGCTCACCGTGACCGCGCCGAGCGGGTCGACGTTCACCGCGTCAGGACCTGGGGTGACGGTGATGATCGCGGGCGTTTCACGGAGCGGAGCCGACTCGGTGGGCAGCACACCGTTATGGCCATCGCCTCGCCCGATCACCACCACGGCGACCACCACCACACTGATCACGGCGACCGCCATGAGGCCCATGCGAGTTCGTCGACCGATAGGCACCAGACGCCTCCTGTCCTTTCTCCACCTTCGTTATCACCGCCGCCAACTCCATGTGGCCGGCAACCAGACCAGCAACACCGTGGCACCGAGTCGAGCAAAGCGGTCCGCGAACCTAGCGCCACTGTCGTCTATTCAAAGTGTTAGGGTATTCCGTCCGCTCGAGTGACTGCTCATCGTGATCGCCGGAGCGTTGACTGCGGCGACGGCCCGACAGCACGATTGACCTCGGCCTGCTGTTCGACACTCTGGTCGTCCGCTCCATGGCGCCATTCTAGCTGGGGCGGCCCCGCCTGGGGCGCTGGTCGCTGGCCGGCGCCGATCTCCGAGCCCGGCATGAACTTTCGCAACGGCTCGTCGACCGCGCCAAAGCCGAGGTGGACCGGGGACGGCTGCTCGATGGGCCAGCCGGCGCATCTCGGAGAGCGCCCACGGCGAGTGCTCGCGAGGCGGGCGGTGAAGCGCGCCATAACCTGGTCAAGTCCGGCCTGGGCGATAAGTTCGGCGGCGCTGCTGTTCTCGATCAGCGTTTGGGCCGGACCGGAGGCTGCGGGCAACAAATTCCAGCAATAACGCCTCGGTGCCGCGCTCGTGTTTGGTGCGGTAGCGCTGCCCTTGCTGGGATCGGCCGGTGGCTGTGGCCATCGGGAACGGGCAGAATCCGCATGCTGATTTGGGGATCGCTTCACCCAGGATGTCGAGCACGAAACGATGGCAATCAGCCCTCGTCCAGCCCCACTGCAGCAGCGGATACCAGCCGGTGCGGGTAGCGGTATGGTAGGTGCTTTGTGCGGCCCGCCGTGAGGACTGCGCGTTGCGCCAGGCGTGCCAGATGTCGGGGTGTAGGCGGCCCCGGTCGGGCACGGCCAGAGCGGTTGAGCATGTTCATGTGCGCACCTTGGCGGTCGACGGTGATGCGGCGTCCGGCGCGGTCGCGGTTTCGGTGGCCTCGACTGGAATGCCAACGCGATCAACGATGGCCGGTGACTAAGCGTAGGTAGTCTCATCGCGCTTTTATGGCATTTGCGGGTCGTGCAAAGCATCGCGCACAATGGCGTGAACATCGGTATGGGCCTGTGCGGCACTGGGCATGTGGTCGGGCAGGTTGAAGAAGCCGTGAAACATGCCGGGGTAGCGCCGCGCGGTGGCGGGCACCCCGGCGCTTCGCAGCAAGTGCGCGAACTGTTCGCCTTGGTCGCGTAATGGGTCGTTCTGCGCGGTGACGATGTGCGCGGCAGGCAACCCGGCCGGATCGGCCAGCAGCGGTGAGACACTCGGCTGGAGTCGAGTACTTTCAGGGCCGAGATAGTGGTCGCTGAACCATCCGAGCTGCTCGATGGTGACCACGTCGCGTGCCGAGCGGGCGGGGGCGGTCGCGGCGGGGATGCGCTGATCGAGGACCGGATAGATCAGCAGTTGAAAGGCGATCGGTGGGTGCTGGTGATCGCGCGCACGCAGGCACACAGCCGCGGCGAGGTTACCGCCGGCGCCTTCTCCGGCCACCGCCAGGCGAGTGGGATCGCCACCAAGCACATCGGCGTGGGCGGCCACCCACAGGGTTGCCGCCCACGCATCGTCGAGGGCGGCGGGAAAGCGGTGCTGCGGTGCCAGGCGGTAATCGACGGAGACCACCACCGCGCCGACCCCGTTGGCAAGCCGCCGGCAACACGCCTCACACGATTCTTCGTCGCGCAGCACAAAGCCACCGCCATGCAGATACACCATCAGCGGAATGCGTGCGGGCCTGCCCACCGCAGTAGGCAGCCAGGGCTGATAAATTCGCAGCCGGATTTCGCCGTGCCCGCCCGCGCCGGGCATACCGCAGGTATGCACCCGTGCCAGTGGTTCGCGGCGCGGCGGCGGGCAGCGACCGCGCAGATTGCGGCGCAGCTGCAGCGCATCGGCGCTGGTGTCGAACATCTTCGTCCAGTACTGTTTCGTCTGCTGCACAAAGGCTTGGTCGGCCACTCGGCAGGCATCCTGGGATCGGCTCATCGCGGTCGTGCGGTGCAGCGCCGGCCACACCGGACAGTGACAGTAACGCCGGGTGTCAACACTTTGGCGGCGGCCTGCACGGCATCAGCCCGAGGACGCGGCGCTGTGCTGGGTGTCCGACGCCGCGAGTCAGGCACTGTTGCCCTTGGGCAGGCGCGGGCCCGGAGATCGATACGACCGGTGAGCTGCTGAGGGCCGGCGCCGGGCCAAAAGCTGTTGTAGCCTAAGCCGTCAGGTGTCCGCTCCGCGGCCGGTATTCGTGTCGTCCCCGCGACAATCACACCCCTGCACATCGGCCCCTCCGTTGAACTCTCAGCGCACCTGCCGCCCTAACTGCAGCTACCCACTGCAGACCCGAGCGTAGCGCCGCCATCTGCGGGAGGTTCAGGGTTTAACGGAAACTGTTCGCCGCAGGTGCTGACATCGCTGCGACGCGAACTGCAACCCTGTGCACACCACCGGGACCAGCGGCTTGCTCGACCCTCACGGGTACACAGCATTTCACTGCTATTTGCTGATGGGTGTGTGCGACGGGCGCCGACACGGTCTTGGAATGACCGTCGGTAAACGATCTGCGGGGTCGCTGAGAGGATGCCGGGCAACGACCGCGCTGCGGGGCTTAGGCGGGTTGGATCGCCGCGAGCAGAGCCCGCAGTCGCGGCTCTTCGGGACTGCCCACGTAGTGATTCAGCCAGGTGTTCAGCGTGTCCAGCAGCGCGGCGGGCAGCGGTATGCGGTGATCACCCATCCCGTCAGGATGCGTTGGACCGCAAGATGGTTATCGCCGGCATCTAAGTCGATGAAAACCTGGGTGCGTTCCTCTGCGATCAGGTCAGGTTCTGCGGCGTCGGCGAGCAGCCAGGCTACCTGCGCGTCGCAGTCCACTACCGGGTCTTCACCGTGGCCGGGCAACGCCGCCGAAGCCGTGACCAGCAGCCCTCATCGCCGGCGACCTGCACCCGACACCGCACGCGTGGGCTCGTTGCGTGATCAAGGTGGCGGCGTCGGGCGACCGGCGGCTCGAGGCGAGCACCAGATCGGGCCGCGCGCACCGGCACACTGACTACCGGAGTCGTGCTGCGATAACTTTCTCGGTGCTGTGTGAGCATTCTGGGTCGACCGCGGGCTGGTGTGCCTAGAACCATTTTCGGGCGTGTGTTGAATTGGGCCCGATCGCCCGCTGACTTTTGTTGACCGCGCCCGGTCGAGGGCGCCGGCAGCCAACGCTGGCCGGGCCGGCCGGCGTGGCGGCTGCGGTCGGCGGCATCGAGCGCCCGAATCGGGCAGTGCCGAGGCCGGCGCTGGACGCCGCGGTTTACAACTCCTCGCCCAGCCCGGCCCACGTCGCAACCCCGCCCGGCAGTTCCCGCGCGGCCCGGGACCGGCGTGGCGGTTGGCCGAATTGATTTTCGGGGCGACAGCAGCGGAATCCATGACATGGGCCTTGGCCTGCTCACACTGCGGTCACCGCGTTGCGGCGGGGCCATCGACCGATCCCACCCGGCGGCCCGTAAGAGAGGGGTCCACGACGTGACGTCAACCGCTGCCATCGCCGCCGGCAGGATGACAATGGTGTATCTGCATGGCGGTGGTTGTGCGCTGACCGGCATCGCAGACCTCCAATCCATGCGCGACGTCGCATCGCAGCTGCAGGTTCTGACCATTGCTCCCCTTGTCATGACTCTTTTCTCGAGGTCTGCTGAAGGAGGGCGATTCGCCGGACGTGATCATGGGACCGTCCCGTGTCGTTCGCGCCGACTCCCCCCAGCCGCGGCTCACCGCCCAACCGTGAGGACGCCGGCCTGCCCGCCTGGCGCCGGCGTGCGGAAGACCCCACGCATCAGCTGTTGATCAGCCCGGGTTCCTCACCCCCACTCTTACCGTTGTAAGCCTCCGTCGATCAATGGCGAATTCCGCTCACCTCGGGTCCGGCGGCGCGTGGCCGCCCCAAACACCATGCGGCGCCAGGAAAAACCCCGCGAAAAAGATCAGGGTCACGATGAGCACGAGGCCAGCGATGATGCCCACCAGCGCCAGCAGAACATCCACCCTCGTCAGCTCATCACCGCGGTTTTCGGCCCCGGCCTGGCCGGTCGAGCGCGGGTCGTGGTTTTGGGGTCTCGCAGCGGCGGGCTCATCCATCACCGAATTATTCCATTTTTATACCCAACACCGGTAGGGTTCCTTGACACGATCGACTAGGGTCGAGGGTGCCCGCGGCTCAAGCCGGTGCGGCGGCGCGAAACGCGGGCATGTTGTGTGGTGATTTTCAACAACGATGCCGCGAAGGAGTAAAAGTCATGGCAGCAGAGACCGTGTTGAAGGAAAACCAGGGCTGTGTGGATGCCTGCACCGAGTGTCAGCAGGCGTGCGAAGCGTGCGCCCGCAACTGCGCTCAGGACGCCCACATGGCCGAATGCACGCGGCTGTGTCTGGATTGCGCGACGATCTGCGCGGCCTGTGTGACCCTGTTGTCACGCGGATCGCAGTGGGCCGCCCAGCTGTGCCAGCTGTGCGCTGAGGTATGTGAGGCGTGTGCAGCCGAATGTGACAAGCACGACAACCCGCATTGCCGCCAGTGCGCCCAGGCCTGCCGGCGCTGCGCTGAGCAGTGCCGGGCAATGGCCGGCTAAGCCTGTATTTGTGAACCGAGGCCAAGACCTGCCCGCGTAGCGGCACGTCGTGGCCGTTTACCGCGTGCCGGCCGCCTTGGGGGTCAGCGACTCTAGGCCCCGGGTGGTCGTTTGCCTGGCGCCTGATTTAGCCAGTCGTCGGAGGTGGTGGGTGCGTGGCCCGGTCAGACGGCGCCAGCCCCCGGTGCTGCTGTCACATCTCGTGTGAGTGCCGACAAGGGGGCTTTACGGCGTCATTATCTGGGGGCTGATCCGGCCCGACGGGGTCGGGGCCACCGTCCGCGGCTACTGGTCGGCCGCTGAAAGTTAGCCCCCGGTGCAGGTTTGGGGTACGGCATTGTCCGCCCCGGCGCGGATGTGCCCGACCACCTGGTGCAGGGAGATGACGGTGAGACCTCAATCCAGTCCGGGACCGCCGGTGACTTGTGATGAGGAGTTGTTGTGTTGCCTGGGGCCCGATTTCCCGCCGTTGGGGGGCACGGATCCCGAGCGGGTGGCCCGGATTCGTGATGAGGTAGCGCGTGGGTTTGCCGCGTTGAGCGACGTCGCGCAGGCCGTGACGATTTTCGGCTCGGCACGCACCCCAGCGGATCATCGGTATTACCGGCTGGCCCGGGTGTTGGCCGCGCGGCTGGGGGCACAGCGGTTCGACATCATCACCGGTGGCGGAGCAGGAATTATGGAGGCCGCCAACCGGGGTGCTCGCGACGCCGGGGTGCGCTCGATCGGGTTGGGCATCGAGCTTCCTTTTGAACAGACCACCAATCCGTATGTGGATGTGTCGCTGCGGTTCAACTATTTTTTTGCCCGCAAACTGATGTTCATCCGCTACGCGTCGGCGTTTGTGGTCTTTCCTGGGGGTTTTGGCACCCTCGATGAGCTGTTTGAGGCGTTGACGCTGATCCAGACCGGGAAAACGCCGCACTTCCCGGTCGTCTTGGCTGTATCGGAACACTGGAAAGGCTTGGAGCAGTGGATTCGTGCCCGGCTGCTGGAGTCACAGCTGGTGGCCGCCGATGACTTGAAACTGCTGGTCCTCGCTGATGATCCCGATCAGATCGTGCAGATCATCGAGGCGGGACGCGATCAGCAACGGCGCACCTACCGGACAACGCCATTATGAGCACGGTGACGCTCGCGGGAACGCCGCGCCCAAGATTGACCGCCGAAGGGTCCTGATGGTTTATAACCACCCGAGGGGATCATCGCGATCGTTTCTTCGAGCAACCACGTTTTTTCGACCTGCCCGTAGCGAGCGGATTGCGAACAGATGATTGGCCCACTCCGCTATCAACTGTTCTGGCAGATACTTCCAGCCGTCATCTGCCTTCGAACTGTGTCAGGTTGAGTATGAGGTGTAGTTGAGCATGGTCATCATGCCGGCTTCTAGGTGGTAGCCGTGGTGGCAGTGGATCATCCAGGTGCCTGGGTTATCGGCGATCAGCACAGCGTTGAGTTTCTGGTTGGGCAACACGATGACGGTGTCTTTGCGGGCGCCTAGTCGGCCGTCGGGTTTGATGACCTGGAAGGTGTGGCCGTGCAGGTGCATGGGGTGGTACATCGCCGTCGAGTTGGTGAAGGCCAGGGTGGCTCGTTGGCCCTGTTTGACGGTCACCGGCGTGCTGTCCGGATAGGGCTTCCCGTTGATCGCCCAGTCGTACTTCGCCATGGAGCCGGTGAGTTCCAGGGCCAGGTTCGCATCCGATTGCACTGACCCCAAGCTGGCGGACGATGGGGCGGTGAACGTGTCGACGGTGCCGATTCTGCCGTTGAGTTCGGGAGGCGCGAAGTTGACGTCGGGTGGGCTGCCGTCGGCGGTCTTCAGCAGTGCGCGCCCGGGTGTCGCCGGTTTGCCTTCAGGCATTGCTACCAGCGGGAAGACCCCGTCGCCGGCGGTGACGACGACGTCATAGCGTTCGGCCATGCCGACCAGCAAAGCGTCGGTATCGGTTGGCGCAACCGGGAAACCATCGGTGTGGGTGACCGTCATGACGTGGCCTGCCAAAGCGACGCGGAAGGCGGTGTCGGCGCCTGCGTTGATGATGCGGATGCGAATGCGCTGGCCCGGCTTAGCGTCAAAGGTGGTTGCCGCTGCCGCAACCCGTCCGTTGACCAGATAGAAGGGGTAATCGATGTCGCCGGAATCACCACCAAGTAATGCACTGCTACCCACGGCGGACATTCCGGGCATCTGCTGCTGGCTGGGCCCGTGGGCCGGCATCTGGGAGCCCTTGAGCTCATCGAAAATCTGTTGAGGATTTTTCCCGACGCCGTCGGTCCAGTCGTCGAGGACCACGATCCATTCGGCGTCGTAGCGGCCGGGGTCCGCGGGGTCGTCGATGATCACCGGCAGGTAGAGCCCGTAGTCGGTCTGCATTCCGACGTGTGGGTGGGCCCAGTAGGTGCCGGGGTGCGGTGAGGAGAACCGGTAGGTGAAGTCACTGTTGGCGCCGATATTGGGGGTGGAAGGGAAGACACCGTCCATGTCGTTACGCAGCGCGATGCCGTGCCAGTGCACCGAAGTGGCGTCGCCGAGCCGGTTTCTGACCGTGACGGCCAGTTCGTCGCCGACGTTGGCGCGGATCAGCGGGCCGGGCAAGGCGTCGCCATAGGCCAGTGTTCTCGCGACCGGACCGCCGAGGTCTAGGGACGCCGGTTGGGCGGTAAGGGTGGCGGTGACGGTCCGTCCCGTGTGTGGTCGGGCTTTTTCCGCGGCGTCAATGGCCTGCTGCAGGTTGGGTGCACGATCGCTTCGCCCGCATGACCCGAGCGCAAGCCCGGCCGCGCCGGCGATTGAAGCGGTGACGAACGTGCGCCGATTGAGTGAGATGTGATTCCGCACTGCCTGCACTACCATCCTTCGTCAGTCGGTTGCCGCGGGCGCTGCCGCGGGTTAATTCGTGGCTACTGACCCCGCGGTGTGGCGAGGCGTCGTGCTCTCAGGATCGTCCCCGCTGAACTTCAGGGGATTGCCCAGCGCCGGTTGATCCGGTGGGGCAGTGTTGAGTAGCGCGCGGCTGCAGGTGCTGGTGGCGGTCAAGGACGCGCAGAGCCAAAGCCGCGAAGACACCGATGATGAACAGCCCGGCCCATACCAATTCGTCGGCTCCGGCCTGCCGCGCTGCGCCCATTGCCCAACCGGTAGCCAGGTTGCCGGCGAGGATTCCCACTCCGACGATCGTGTTGTAAAAGCCGTAATGCGTAGCCACGAGCCGGCCTCCGGCCAGAGCCATGACGGTGTCCATTTCGAACGGGAAGACCGCGGCCGAGCCGACGGCCAGCATGGCGGCTGTCGCCAGCAGCGCGGCGGCAGCCGCGACGATCCCGAGTCGAGAGCCGTCGGGGACGGCTATCAGCGGCAAGAACGAGGCCGCCAGGACACCCAACCCGATGGCCAGGCTGCGCCCCGGGCCCCACCGCGCGGCGAACCAACGGGTGATGCGCAGCTGTCCGGCGACCGCCACCAGACCTGAAACAACGAAGATCGCCGCCACCAGTAGCGTTTGGTAGCGCTTGGTCAACTGCGCCGCCTGCAGCGGCAGGGCGAGGTAGACCTGGAAGGACAACACGTAGGAGCCGATCATCGCCGCCGCGAACAGCAGGAAGGAACGGTTCCCGAGGACCACTCGCCAGTCATCGAGTATCGATGTTTTCTCCGGCGCCGGATCGGCGCTGTGCTGCGGCAGCGCCAGCAACTGCGCGACCGTCAGTACCGCAAAGACCACCGCCGCGCCTGCTGCGGTGATGCGGAAGTCGATGGCTACCAGCATGACTCCGACCAGCGGGCCCAGCAGAATCCCAGCCTGATAGAAGATGTTGAACACCGCGAATGCTTCCACACGGCGCTCACGTGAATCGGCGGCCAGGTACGCGCGCACCGCGGGGTTGAACAACGCTCCGGCGAAGCCGGTGGCAGCGGAGGCGATCAACACGACCGGTAATGAGTGAGCGAAGATCAGCAACGCGAAGCCGCCCGTTCGAAGCAGGCAGCCGGCCACGATCAACGGTTTGTAGCCGATCCGGTCTGCCAGCGTGCCGCCGACAATGAACATGCCCTGTTGGGAGAAGTTGCGGACACCCAAAACCAGCCCAACAGCCCACCCCGCCAGCCCGAGTGGGCCGGCGAGGTAGGCAGCCAGGTACGGCATCAACATGTAGAAACCGAGGTTGATGCCGAACTGGTTGATCATCAGCATCCGGCTGGGCCGGTCGAAGCTGCGAAATTGCGTCAGCAATTCCATTACTGCATCGCTCCGGTGGGATCCACGACGGTGGCGCACCGGGTCCAGGACTGCACGACCAGCTCGTCGGGGTGGGCGATGACGGCTGGCCCTTCGGGGGGAAGGTGGTCGAGCAGGCCGTGCTCGCGGCAGTAGTCGTCGTTGTAGATGGTGTCGAAATAGCGTTGCGGACCGTCGGGAAAGACCGCGGCGATGGTGGTCCCGGCGGGCATGGTCCGCGCGGCCCACCCGGCCACCAGGCCGACGGCACCCACGCTCCAGCCGCCGCTGGCGTGGTGGGTGGCCGCCAGCGCGCGCGCGGCCCAGACCGCCTCGGCGGGTGCCACCCAGTGCACCTCGTCAAACGCCGCATAGTCGACGTTGCGAGGGTAGATGCTCGATCCCAGACCGCGCATCAACCGGGTGGCCGCGGGTTGACCGAAGATCGTCGAGCCCACGGTGTCCACCCCGATCACCTTCAGATCCGAGTTCGCCTCGCGCAGCACCCGTGCCACTCCCGCCGAGTGCCCGCCGGTGCCCACCGAGCACACCAACACATCGATGCGACCAAGCTGGTCGAGCAGCTCCAGGGCCAGCGGACGGTAGGCGTCCACGTTCTCGGGGTTGTTGTACTGGTTGGGGCACCACGCGTCGGGGTCAGCGGCCAGCAGCTGTGCAATGCGGTCCTTGCGGGCCTGTTGCCATCCGCCGACCGGGTGGGGCTCGGTGACCAGGTCGACCTCGGCGCCGTAGGCGCGCAACATGTTCTGCACGATGGGCTCCATGCCTGGGTCGGTGACCACCGTGACCGGGTGCCGGTACACCATGCCGGCCAGCGCCAGCCCCAGGCCCAGGGATCCGCTGGTGGATTCCACGATGCGGGCCCCCGGACGCAGTTCACCGCGGGCCCGGGCGCGTTCAACCATGTGCACTGCGGGCCGGTCCTTCATGCTGCCGCCGGGATTGAAGCCTTCCAATTTGGCCCAGAAGCCGCGGTCTGCGGCAGTTAGCGGTTCTGAGATCAGCAGTACCGGGGTGTTGCCCACCAGCCCGGCCGGCTGACGGTGGCTTCCCGGCACGGGCGGGCATTGTGCGGGGCTGAGAGGCCGGTCCACCAACGTCAGCGACCGGGAACTGCAGGGCAGACGGGATTCCAGAGAGTTCGAGGAACGAGCAGAGTTGTTGTTCATGCGATCGTCGCTTTCTAGCAAGAGGCCGCTGGCGCAGCCAGTGACAAGGGAAGCGGCCACCGGCCGTCGTGACAGTGCACAGACGACCTGGCGCTACCCAGTCAGCGACGAGAAGAGCACAACCGCGTCAAGAGCTCTTGACCGGTCAATACAGCACCGATGCTACGCGGCGGACCACGACCGCCCAAGATCACATGCCGCCCGAACAACCCCACCGCGCCGATCACCGCTACCACCACGCTCAGAGCCGCCACGGTAGTGACCGGGGCGTTAGGCAGCACGGCGGTCATGAACGCCTCGTGATGGGCAACTGACGGAGTTCCGATGTGCGCGTGATTGCTGCTGATTGTGAATTCGCCACCCAGCGAACTCACCAGAACATGAGCGGGATGGGGTGCAGCAGGCTCATGCCGCACCTCGGCGTGTCCGAGAATGAGGATCCACACCGCGACCGCGGTCACCGCAGCAGCCAAGGCCGCGGTGAATTGCCACCACGGCCGCGGGCATGCGTTCGATCCGCTCACAGTACTTACAGCGTACCAACGGGATCGGGATAGCGTCGACGACAGGCGGCCATGCTGGGACATCACGTCCGCCTCCACCGTTCCGTACCCCATACCCCCTGAGGGTACAGGCGAGCGGAGTGGGTGGCAAGGGGCGACAAGGTCACGAAAAAACTGTCGAACAACAGTGCTCCTCAGCGGTTAGAGGCAATGCCGCGCAGTTAGGCGTGTGACTCGTGATGCAAATGTGACACGCCGTGTGGGGTGCGGGTAGGGCAGCGGAACTCCCGGTATCGATGGATTGTCCGTGCAAAGACACCATCTCACCGGGGAGTTCCGCTGTCTGTTCAGTCTGTCATCTGTCCTGCTGGCTCGGCCCATGAGGGTTCGTTCGCGCCGGGCCATCTGGGCGAGTTGACCCGGATCGTGTCCGCCGATCTCGTTGATGCGGCGCTGGAGAGCACCGGCCGCGTGCAACGCCGAATTCGGGTGCTGCCCGCGCGGGTGGTGGTCTACCTGCTCCTGGCCGGGGCATTGTTCGCCGAGATCGGTTACCAGCAGGTCTGGGCGCGGCTGGTCGCCGGTCTGGACCCGACCGCGGTGGCCTCGCCGGGTTCCTCGGCATTGTCACAAGCCTTGCGCCGTGTCGGGGTCGCTCCGCTGCGCGAATTGTTCACCTTGGTACGGGGCCCGGCTGTCGGGGCCGCACGCTGGCATGGGCTGTTGGTCTGCGCGATCGACGGCACCTCGATGTTCGTGCCCAACAGCGCCGCCAACGCCGCAGCATTCGGGCGCCAAACCGGCCGCCCCGCCGCCGAGTCCGGGTATCCGATGCTGCGGTTGTTGACCATCGTGGCGTGTGGCACCCGTACCGTCGTCGATGCCGTGTTCGGCGCCTACCGTGTCGGGGAAACCACCTATGCACCAGACCTTTTGCGCTGCCTGAGACCCGGGATGCTGCTGTTGGCCGACCGCAACTTCGCCGTCACCGCCCTGGTCGAACAGATCGCCTCGACCCACGCCGCACTGCTGATCCGGTGCAAGGACGCCCGCGTGCTGCCCCGGTCAAGACGCTGCCGGACCGGACGTGGCTGGCTCGGATGGGAGCGGTGACCGTGCGGGTGATCGACGCAGCGATCACCGTGCGCCTCGACGGCGGCACAACCCGCTGTGGCCACTACCGTCTGGTCACTACCCTGCTCAACGAAAAGCACTACCCCGCAGACGAACTGGTTAATCTTTCCCATCAACGCTGGCAGATCGAAACCAGCTACCTGGAACTGAAATCGACCATTCTGGGTGGCCGCGTCCTGCGAGCAGCCACCCCCGCCGGCATCACCCAAGAGGTCTACGCACTGCTGATCACCTACCAGGCCTTGCGCATCGCCATCGCCGATACCAGCCTGGCCAACCCCACGATTAGCCCCGACAGGCTCAGCTTCACCGTCGCCCTGCACGCCGCCCGCGACCAAGTCGTTCACGCCGCCGCGGCCATCACCGAGACAACCACCGACCTGATCGGCCGCATCGGAGCCGCTGTCCTCAACCAGCCGCTACCAGCGCGGCGATCGCGCTCAAGTCCCCGAGTGGTCAAACGCGCCATCTCCAAACACCGCGCCAAAGGCACCATCGACCGCAGCAACCACACCACCACCATCACCATCGAAATCCTCGATGGTTGACAACACGCCACCGACGCTAACTGCGCGGCATTGCGGTTTGAGGAGGGCCGGCCGCCGGCTGGGTTGGTGTCAAAGTTGTATGCCAGTGCGTATCTCGAAGACTTGATCGATGTCCTCCAGATTGATTCGGCTGGCTGATGATCGAGCCATTCCACCACAGCTGGGTCCGGGCGAACTCGCCGATCAGCGTCGGGCCGCAGTGCGCCACGGTGTCGGCCTCGATCACCCCCGGCGCCTCGGGTGCTTCGTCGGCGCAGGTGCGGATGGTGGTCGAATTCCACAGATGTAACTTATTTCTGGCGCGGGACACTAGGCTAGCTAGCTAACAACGCCAACGACATGGAAGGGCCCGTGGATTCGCTTCCGGGTGTCCTCAACTTCGTCGGCAGCCAGCTCACGACGCACCAGTACAACGTCGCCGCAGGCGATTCGTTCCTGCAGCAGCAGCAGGTCTCCCTGATCCAGAACTCCACGGCATGGAACACGGCGGGTCAGCGCGACGCGATCATCATCACCTGGGACGAGAACTTCAACAATCTCGGACTGGGCATCGGCAACGAGGGCAACCACGTTCCGATGATCGTCATCCCCAACCAGGGCGCCATCACATCGGGCGGGAACGGTTTCAGCCCGCACCCTGGTATCTTGCAACGATTTGGACGGAGTGGGTGGCGACACGACGCACCAAGACGAGCCGCCCCCAGTTGGCGTTGGTCAGCCGCTCGACATCGCGCACTTCGCCAAGCATGAGGCAGTTCATGTGCAGATTCTCGTCGACCTGAGCTCGGCTTCTCACCCAAACTTCGACGGTGCGGAACATGTTGTCGCTCATCGCTGTGACCAGCTGCTACCGATGAAGTCTGATTGTCCCCGCATCCACGGCTGCCGCAACCCGACAACCTGGCCAGCAGAAGCGGGACGCGGCTTCCCGCGGGCAGACCCTAATGTGAACCGGCTCGCAGCACGTCACGGATCGCCTTAACAATGACATCGGGGCGTTCGACTGGCAGCCACGAGTGGCTTGTGCCGTCGGCGAATATTAGTTCGCCTCGCGGAAACCGTTTGACCAGAGCACGATTGGCGGCGTCCATTTTCGCATACGCAGCGCGCCGACGGGTCGGCGACCGCGGCATAATTATCCGCGTCGGCACGTCTGGCAGCGGCACACGTTCGAGTGCTCGCTTCATTTCCCGCAGATAACCAGCATGACGCGGCACAAGCCGTGCCGTCTGCAATCCCGCCCAAGGATGATTGTCGAGATAGCGGTAAAGCCAGCGCAAATTCGACTTCGTGACATCGTTGGGAGCCATACGTCGCACCATATGTCGGCCCATGCTTGTGCGGTGAAGCCTCAGCAGCTGGGCAGTCCCCATGATGAAAAGCCCTCCAGCCCCCATGGCCATCCCCAGCAACTCGAGCAGTCGTGATTCAGTGACCGGCGCAGAGGGATCGAGCAAAACCAACCCGGCCACTTCGTCTGGATGACGTAAGGAGAACATCTGAGCAACCAAACCGCCCGACGACCATCCCACCACGACCGCCGGTGTGGCGCAATGCAATTGCTGGATTACACCATGGAGATCATCAGCCATTTCAGCAACGCTGCGGCGGGGCGGACCTTCCGAGCCGCCACTACCAGCGCGGTCGTAGGTCAAGACGGTGGCAAAGGAGGCAATCCACTGTTCCAACAAACCACCGAACGCGTCCGTCGTTGCTTCACCTGCCCCGCCGGCTTCAAGGACCACCGTGGGCCCCCGACCAAGGACACGTGTACGAATGACCCGGTCGCCGAGGGAGACCGGCGTGGTGGTTTGCGTCGGCACCTATTTTCCACTCTCGTCCAGGGGCACATCGCCGCTTGTCGCTGCGGGGGCACCCGCACTGAGCGAGAAACCGCTTGCGCACACTCTAATCTGGCGCAGTGCTGTCGATGATCCGGTTGGTCCGGCTCGCCCGCAACGCCAGCGAGCGTGATGTGCGCCGATTCTCGCCGACCACCAATTGCCCCGCCGGAGTCGCAGGGGCATCACGCTGGTGCATATGGTCAGTCACAGAGCGGGCTGGTTGTGGCGACTGCATGCGGTACACCACAGCGTGAAACGGTTCGGGCACCTCGGGATCCGGACGTTGCGTTGCATCGTCAGCCACCCGACCAGGATCTTTCATCCCGGCCGCACAGGCCAACGTCGTCACCTTACTAGTCATTTCGTGGAATCTCTCCATCCCCACCCTCGGGTCACAAATTGTCAGGGAGCGGGTGCCTCAACCCAGGTTGACAGAGAGGGCGATGACGAGGGATTCGCGGGCGGCGTCGACGACTTCGCTTGTGACGGTAATGAGTTAGTTGATTTCCATGACGCGATGAATCTGAGCCATCAGTCGGGCGGTGGGCCGGAAATTGCCGCCAGTAATGCGAATGATGGCGGCGCGGTGGCGTGTTCCCCGTGATTGAGACCAGGCGACTCAATTCAGTGGGAACACGCCGGCACCGCGGCTTTCGGCCGCTAAGGCATTCCCGACTTCAGCGATAGCCGCCGACAACCACTGCGCTGCCTACGTTTTGGTGTCCCCACCTGCACACACCGACCTCACGAAGCACTCGTTAGACGTCAAAGCAGGAAACTCTTGCGCGGTGATCAGACGCTCACGATCGGCGGGGTACTCGCGGCTTCGTACCGGATGTCGAACCCACGACCAGGCGAGCCGCGCAATCCGCGACCGCGGTAGTGGCGTCAACTTACCCGTGCTCCGACGTCCCCTCACCGCATCACCGCGCTGGTCAGCAACTGGCGAGATCCGCTCACCACGGCCTTGCTCGACTGTTTTCGCCCGTGGGCCTCGTCGTGGTGCGTCTCGCCTTCTTCTTCCGCGCGCATGCATACTGCTCCGTTCTCTTTCCGGTATCAACCCGAGCCGTTCGGCAGCAAGTGCCGGTTGACCGCCAGCCCTGGAAGCCGCGCTCATCGCAGGGGTCCCCGCGCGGATCGGCCTCACCCCCGTCACCTACCCGCTCGCGCGGAGGATCAAAACGTCCTCTAGCAACGCGCGCATTCGCCCCCTAGAGACGAGGCGCCGTGGCGGACCTGCTTCGCGGCACGACTCCAGCCCACCGCCCGCCGCCTGCTGACAGTGCCTATATAACAGGCAGATCAGCGTGGCTCAGCTGATCCGGGCACAACAGCCAGACACCACCAACCAGCGCGGCGGCACCCACTTCCCCCCGAGCGGATTGGGTCTTCCATTCCGTCTCTGGCCAGCGCCAGCCCACCCGTGGAAACCCACCTGATATGCGGCATCCGCCGGCGGAAGACTGCTCGCCCAAAACCGCAGCGCGATAACAAGAGATAAGCGGCTCCGAGCTACCTACAGCCAGCCACTCTGCGTCAGACAATGCCGTAACCGACATCTGTTCCTCGACATCAGGCCGTTTGCAGCACATCATGAACTGCGCGGCGCGCGCAACAGCAACACTTCCAGCGCCGCACCGATCGATCCGCTCACCGGAAGAAAGTGATCACCAGCACCGACCCGCACCAGCAAACGGCGCAGCACCACATTAGCCGCCAAAGCCCATTGCGCGCCGACCCCGCCGCAGGCCGAATCCAATGCCATCAGTTGATGCATGCCGCGCGCCCCCAGAAACGTCACCGCGGTCAAATCGACTATCATAGGACGCGTCACACATACTACGCTGCGCAAATACCGCCCCACCGCCTCGGCGTTGGCGGCGTCGATCTCACCACAGATTGTCACCACCGCCACCGTGCTCCATACGGCATCAATTTGCACCCGCTTGGTATGCCCCCGGGCACCAAACCACAGCACCCACTCACTGACATCAGAATCATCCCGAGCTGTGGGTAAACCAGACGGTTGCCGATGAGTGTCCATTGGACCACCGAACTTTCAGGCGACCTGGTTCGACCGCCAATGCCACCAGAACCCCCGCCAAAAGCGGCCGCTGCCGAGGATATGACTACGCGCGAGTTGACCCGAAACTCCATCGTAAAGCCACCGGGGGCTCCATGAGTCGGATTACTGATTACTGCTCAATATCCAGCGTGGGAACCACAACCCTGCCCGCAGCAAATGTCGCACGGTTTGAAGTTGAGCAAACGGCGCACTAGGCGCGAGCGCAAGCGCGCCTGGGATGCACCACCTGCGCACCAGGCGGGCCCTCGTTGTGTCGTGCTCGGCATCCCCTGCACGCTGCCTATGGCGTGACCGTAGAGGGATCCCCATACGGGCGGTGCGCCGCGGCCCTTGCGGCCTCCACTGACCGTGGCTAGCGTCCTTGCGATGACGGCCTGAACCGCGGGCCGTTCGGAGGTCAGATGCCGGTCCGCTACCTGTCTGATCCCGAGCTTGCCCGGCTGAGCAGTTGGCCGGACGAGCTCGCAGTCGAGGATGCGGTCACCTACTTCACCCTGTCAGCCGACGATCTCTCGTGGCTGGCGGGCTTCAACCGCCAGCAGAACCGTCTCGGTGTCGCCGTTCAACTGTCGACGCTGCCGTGGCTGGGCTGGATTCCCGACGACCTGGCCGGTTGCCCGTCGCTCGCACTGGATCGGCTCAGGCAGGCTTTAGGTGTTGCGCCGGATATCTCGTCGGCATTGCTGGCGGGGTACGGCGGCTGGCAGGGACGAACCCGCCGGGAACACCGCGCACAGGTGCTGGCTCGGCTGGGTTGGCGGTTGTGCGCCGCCGGCGAACGCAAGCTGCTCGACGAGTTCCTGCTAGCGCGGGCGCTCGAACACGATGCTCCCGGCGTCCTATTGCAGCTGGCTTGTGACTGGCTGCGCGCCGAACGGATTGTCCGCCCACCAGTCGACAGCCTGACTCGTCGGGTGGCCGCGGCCCGCGACGCGGCTCGCGCCGAGACCTACCACCGGCTTGGGCCGCTGCTACAACCACCGCGGCCGATGCAGCTGGACGGCCTGCTCGATGTCGACCCCGACCTCGGCTTGACTCGCCTGGCTTGGCTGCGCCGCGGGGCCACCGTTGCAACGCCCGAGTTGCTCAAGGCCGAGCTGGACAAGCTGGAATTCCTGCGACGCCACGGCGCCGATCGCCTCGACTTGTCCCGGCTCCCGGTTGGGCGGCGACGCATGCTCGCCGAGATCGGCCGCCGCTCAACCAATCAGGCGTTGCAGCGCGCCGCGGTCGACCGGCGTCACCCGGTCCTGTTGGCAACACTGGCCGAAACCTACGTCGAGGTGCTCGACGAGCTGGTGCAGCTGCTCGACCAAGCGCTGGCCGGCGCGGATTCCCGAGCCCGGCATGAACTTTCACGGCGGCTCGTCGACCGCGCCAAAGCCGAGGTGGACCGGGGCCAGCTGCTCGACGAGATCCTCGATGTGCTCGCCGACCCGACCGTCCCCGACGAGCAGGCCGGGCGGGCTGTCCGCCAGCGGATCGGCATGCAACGCCTGATCGCCGCCCGCCGCCCACCTGAAGATCGCGGGCAGCGCGACCATGGTCACTTTGACCTGCTGGCCGCCCGCTACAAGTACCTGCGCACGTTCACCCCTGTGGTGATCGCCGCGCTTCCTCTGACCGGCAACACCGGCAGCCCGTCGGTCACGGCCCTGCTCACTGCCGTCGAGGTGCTGCGCGAGCTCAACACCGCCGCCCGCACCGCGGTCCCGGACGAGGCAACCACCGCCGCGGCGACGGTGTTTGTGCCGGCGCGCTGGCGTGGCTATCTCGACGCCGCGCGTGGTCAAGGCCGCGGCGCCGCCTACCGCCACTACTGGGAACTGAGCGTCCTCTACGGGGTGCAGGCCGGGCTGCGCTCCGGCGACCTATGGGTGCCCGGTTCACGCCGCTACACCGACCCGTCCACCCTGCTGCTACCGCCGGATCGGTGGACCGGGCACCGTGACGACTTCTGCACCGTCACCCGCACCGAGCCCGGCGCGTCCCGGCAACTCGAGCGCCTCGAGCATGAACTGCACGCGGCAGTCGCGGTATTGGAGACAGTCTTGACGGACCAAGGCGCCGAGAGACTCGCACGTCTCGGTGATGACGGTGAGCTGATCGTGTCGCCGCTACCTGCCGAACAGCTTCCGGCCGAAGCGGATACGCTCGCCGACGCCACGTCGGCCCGGCTGCCGCGCGTGCAATTACCGGCGCTGCTGATTGAGGTCGATGAGTTGACCGGGTTCAGCGAAGAGTTCACCCACGCCGGCGGCGCTCAACCACGCAACCCCGACCTCACCCGCAACCTGTACGCATCGCTGATCGCCTACGCTTGCAACCTCGGCTACGCCGGGATGGCCGACGCTTCGGGCATCTCCGAAGACGCCCTGGCCTGGACGTCGCAGTGGTACCTGCGCCAAGACACGTTGCGGGCGGCGAACACGCGCCTGGTCAACGCACACCACGCGCACCCGCTGGCCGCGCTGTGGGGCGGCGGGACGCTCTCGTCGTCGGACGGGCAGCGGTTCCCACAACGGGGACACAGCCTCACTGCCCGCGCGCTGTCACGGTATTTCGTTGACGAAGGCACCACCACGTATACCCATGTCTCCGATCAACATTCGACCTACGGCACCAAGGTAATACCGACCACCTGGCGCGAGGCGGTCGCAGTGCTGGACGAAATCTTCGGCAACCCAACGGATTTGCCGCTCGCCGAACACACCGTCGACACCGCCGGACAAACCCTTGCGACATTCGCGATCTTCCACCTGGCCGGGTTGCAGTTCTCTCCGCGCATCCGCGACATCGGCCGCCTACAGCTCTACCGCCTCGGAACCGCCTCAGCTTGGCGCGCTCAATACCCGCACGCCGGGCGGTTGCTCGGCCAGCCGATCCAAACCCAGCTGATCGCCGACCACTGGGATGATCTGCTGCGCCTGGTCGCCTCAATGAAGTTCGGGCACACCACCGCGAGTCTGCTCATTGCCAAGCTGCACGCCAGCAGCCGGCAGAGCACGCTCGCCAAGGCACTGCACGAGTACGGGCGCCTGATCCGCACGCTCTACGTATGCCGTTACGTCGCGGACGAAGAACTCCGTCGCCGCGTACGCCGTCAGCTCAACAAGGGCGAGAGCCTGCATGCGCTACGGCGCGACCTGTTCTTCGCCCATCAAGGCCACGTCCGCCGACGTCATCTCGATGACCAAATCGATCAGGCACTGTGCCTCACCTTGGTCACCAACGCCTGCGTCCTATGGACCACCACCTACCTCGCCGACACGATCGACAACCTGCGGTCAAACGGCATGGAGGTCAGCGACGAGACTGCGGCACACTTGACCCCTGCCCAGCACGATCACATCAACTTCTATGGCACCTACTCCTTCGACATCGACGCCGAGCAGCGCCGCGAAGGCCACCGGCCGCTACGCATCCCCGCGTAGCCATAGCGAGATCACAAAACAACCATATTCGTTCCGTTACTAAGCCGACCCCCAGTAGCACGTCAGGTCGGCTAATCGAGATTGCATCGGCGTTATCGGACCGGTGTTGATCGTCGATGACAGCCAGCAATTGGCCTGTGCCGTCGAAGGTTTGGCGATCGCCCGAGCCCCAGTTCCGCCGAAAGCGCAGACGCAGTGGCCGGCCAAGGTCGTCGATGAAGTCCCAGGCCTCGCCGTAGTCGATGTCGGCCATCTGACGGCACCGACAACTTAGTCGGCGGTGGTATCGACGACCGCAGCACCTGATGCGTTCGCTTTGACCGAATCGATACCTTTCTGAGCCGACGCCTTCGTCGTGTACCCCTGACTGCTGGCGATGACCTCTCCGTTGGCAGCCTTCAGGCGGAAGCGGAACTCGCCGGCCTTGTCTTGAAAGATCTCAAACTGTGCAGCCATCGGCGTCTCACTTTCACGTAGTTGGCAGAACAACACTAGTCCGCTTGCACGAACCCCTGTCGCCAACGGCTGGTAGCTCGGTTCGGAGTTTCATGGCAGTGGGGCGGGCAACCTGTCGGTGCCCGCCCCACAAGGGTGTGCTGTGCTTAGTGCACGGTTGCCGCGCTCACACCCATTTGGCTGCTTCGTTGCCGTCGGCGCCCATCATGTTCATGGTGTTGTTCTCATGCGCGTCGGTCATCTGCCGGTAGGCCGCGATCAGCTCTTCGAGGCCGGTGTTCCACTGGGTCTGCCAGCTCTGGTACGACATCCCGGTGTCGCCGGTCCAGCCGGCCGCCAGCGCGCCCTGTTCGCTGGAGATGCCTGCGCCGATGGTGTGCAGCGCACCGCTGTACCCGGTCATTTCTCCGGCGTGAGCCATCATGGCCGGGTAGTTGTAGAGAATTTGCGCCATCAGAGGTTCCTTCCGTTTGTGGTGTGGTCCGTCAAAAACGTGCGTCCGGGTTGCCGAACTACACGTTGTAGCTGGGTAGCGCGCCCAAGGCCGAGTTGTAGCCGGTAGCGCCTTGGCCGTCGTACATGGTGTAGGTGTTGGCGCCGTCGCCGATGTTCTGGCCGGCGATCGCCAGGAGCTGGTTCATCTTGGTGGCGACTTCCACGAACCGTCCATGGGCGACCTGGAATGCCTGTGCTGACTCGCCCTGGTGGGCGGCCTGGGAGGCGAGCGCCGATTGCTCAGCGGAGTGGACGGTGCTGGTGAACAGAGAGGCTTGATCGGAGAATGAGGCCTGTGAGGTGACCATCTGTGGAACGTTGGCGTCGAGCAATCCCATGGTGGTGTTTCCTTTCGTGAAGCGGTTGTTCGGGGTCAGTTATTCGAGGTGCTCATCGGGTCATCGTGTGCGCCCCCTCGTCGCTGCCGGCGTCCTCGGCAGTGTCGTCGGCGTAGCGGGACACCCGCTGGGGACGGCTGTTCTGGCGGTGCGCGCCGGTGCCCATCATGCCGCCGCCTGCGCCGCTGCCGCTGGCCGCGGATCCTCCGGACAGACCGGCGGCGGCCGGGCTGATTCCCCGGGCGCTTTCGCTCAGCGACTGCGCAGCGCTCGTGGGCGCAGCGCCCCAGGTGGAGGGCATCAGTGGTTTGCTCGGACCGGTTCCCAGGGCGCCCCCAGCCAGACTGGTCATGCCCGCGGGGTTGAAACCCCGCAGGGCGCCGGTGCCGGCGAAGCCGACCGGCATCGTGCTTTGCGGGGTGGAACCGCCGCTGCTGCCGGCGAATTGGGTCAGCATGCTGCTCAGCTGCTGGGGTGCCGAGGCGAGCTGTTGGGGAGCGGAGGTCAGCAGCTGCCCCGGCCCTTGCGTCGCCGATTGCGCGGCCGAGGGGCCGACGGACCCCATCTGTTGGAGCAGGCTGCCGGCCATGTTCTGCGGCTGCAGACCCTTCTCGGCGTTGTTGGGGTCGGCGGCGTTTTGCCCCTGGTTGGCGGGCACGCGGTCGGTGAACGACAAGGGGCTGGTGCTGGCTTTGCCGACCAGAAGTTTGTTGCTCACCATGTCCGCGCCGGTCATCGCGACACCACCGGTTTGCGCCTGGGCGAGGTTGAGGCTGGATGCGGCGCTGGCCGAGGCCAGACCTGCTTCACCGACGCCGGGCATCAGCGTCAGCGGCGACATCGGGGTAGGGGGCACCGAGTCGGCCGCGGTGGTCGAGACCGCATCCCAGCCGGTCATCACGTCAGCGGCCAGTTGCCACATCCGCTCGTAGTCGGCCTCGTTGAGACCGATCGGGATGGTGTTGACGCCGAAAAAGTTCGTGCCGATCAGAACGCCGTGCACGAAATGGTTCTCGAACAGCTCGCCCAGGCTGGGCATGGCCACGACAGCGCCCTCGTAGGCGGCGGCGATATCGGCGTGGGAGACGGCAGCGACCGCGGATTTCGCGGCCACATCAGCTAGCCACAACAGCATCGGCTGATGAGCGGCGACGAATTGTTCGGCGGCCGGTCCCTGGTAGTTGGCCTGAATCACCGCAATGATGCCTTCAAGCTCGGCCAGCGCCGAGACGTACTGGGCACCCAACTGCGTCCAGGAGGTGGCGGCGGCGGCGATCCCCGCCGCCGTGGCGCCGGTGGTAAGCAGCGTCGAATGCACCTCGGGCGGTGCTGCCACCCAGATCGGAGGAACAATCGCGTCGACTGCCATAGCTGGTTGCGCTCAGTCCGTCTTTAGACGGCCATCCCGGCGCTGGCGGTGTAGGTGGCGGCCGCCGCGCTGTCGACAATGGTGTAGGTCAGGCCAGCCTGGTCGATGCCTTCTGAGCTCAGGCCCAGTTCGGTGTTGCCCATTCCGGCCATCGCTTGGTGGGTTGCCCCTTCAGCAATCAGACTTGCCGCGACCTTGATCGACGGCAAGTCCGAGCCCGGCGGCATGATCGCGCCGGTGGCCGCGGCGTGGACGGCGTTGCTGCCCATCAGTCGCCCGGTCAGTGCTGCGACCTGCGCTGAGGCGGCGGCCAAAGCTTCCGGTGTCACATCGAGTTGCATGCTATGCGCCCCCTAAATTCGTTTGTTTGCTGACAATGTGCGAGACGCGTTGCGCGTGGGCGCCCCGCCGCCCTGCTCCGCTGGTTGCCGCGCCGACGCGGCGATCTGGATAAGCGAACAGTACCGCCGGAGAAGGACACGTCGGCACATTGTTGCGGCGCCGCCTCCCGCCGCACCACCGCTATCGTGCACTTTTAACATGCCGGTTACATTCTTCGGTGGCGGCCAGCTGCACGTAGCCGGCGTTATCGTCGCTGGCGGCGAGCACAAATCCACGCCCTGGCGGCAACCCTTCTTCGAACTTCACTCCGCCCACCTTGTCGGTGGTGGTGCGCGAACCCAGCAAGATCCGGTTGGCGCTTTGGGCTGCCAGCTGTCCCGGCACCGAGTTGGGGGTGATCTCGATAGCGCCGATCCCCGCGGCGCGGTGGGTCATGATGACCCGTAACCCGACATCACGGGCATTGGCGAAGTGCCGGATCAACGGCTGCCAGACCTGCACGACCCGGCTCTTGATCTGCGGTGCGGCGGTGCCAGACCCGTCGCCGCCACCGACGCGCTCATGCAGTTGCACCTGGACAGGGATGGCATCGAGGTCATCGACGAACAGGTAGATCAGCGGCCCCTGGATGCGCCACGCCCGCTTTTCCTCCCATCCCAGATCCGCCGGCGGCGTCCTGCTGTCGAGCAGGCTCGCAATGGCCTCGATGCGTTGGGCCATGGTGCCGAAGTCAGTCTCGTAGTAGTCGTGTCCCTCGATCAGGTTCTCGGTTTCCCCGCTGAGCTTGCGGCTCTTGTCGAAGACACACACCAAGGCTTGGTCGGGGTGCGAGCGCCGGTTCACCACGGCACGCAGCAGGTGGGTGATCAGTGTGGACTTGCCGTGGTGGTCATCGCCGTAGACGCCGAGCAGGGGTTCTTGGGCGAGGTCGACCACCATCGGCGCCAGATCGCGGCCACGCAAACCGAGGGCAAAGCGTTCCCCGGTGCACGCATCCTGATTGAGGTCGCCGGTCTCCACCAGATGGGGGAGCAGCTGCGGGCTGGGGACCGGCCGCTGCCCGGCGTGGCGCTCGGCCAGCGTGGCCACCGTGCGGCGGACTTGGCCGTCGAGCTCGTCCATGGTCGCCTGGCTGTCCAAACGCCCGACGGCAAACCGGATGACGTCGCCGACGGCGTTGATCCCGCGCCCGGGCTGGTCGTAGGGAATGCGGTCCTGAGGGCGCACCAGTTTGTCGTCGACCTGCGCCCGCACCTGCGATTGGGACCCGGAGGCCAGTTTCAGTTCAAATTTGGTGTTGAGGTGGGTTTGCACTTCGTTGCCGAACTTGATCCAATCCGCGGCGCTGACCAGGACGTGTATTCCTCGCCCTGCACCGATGAGGCGTTCCACACTTTTCAGGTGCGGGTTCTTCGGGTGCATCAGCGAGGTGTTGTCGGTCAGGAAGTTCTCCCAGCCGTCGATGACCAGGAAGATGTCGGTGGGATAGCCGTCATCGAGTCCGGGGTGGTTGCCCAGCCTGCGCCGTTCGCGGAATTCGGCTACCGACCCAATGCCGTGGTGTTCGAACAACTTTCGGCGCCGCGCCGCCAACGCTTCGAGGTCACCGAACACGCGCAGATTCAGTTCCTTGCGGTCACCGCCGCCGAGCACACCGACGTGCGGGAGGTCTTTGAGCGGGGCCAGCGCGGGCCCACCGTAACTCATCACATAGAACCCGACCTCGCGCGGCGAATAGCGCGCGGCCGCAGCCAACAGGAACGTCTGCACTGCCCGGGACACATCCTCGACCTTCATTCCCAGGATCGAGACGTTGCCTCCGCCTTCCAAGCTGTAGGTGAGCAGGCCGTGGCTGAGCTGGCGAGGCCGGTCGATCTCGCCCAGCGGCCACCAGGGGGCCGATCCTGGCGGTGCGGGCATCGCCTCGGCTTGGGCCAGCACGGCGTTGAGTGGAATCGGAACATCGAGCGGCTCGGACCACAGTTGCGGTGCCCGTTTGCCGTAGGCGGCCGACAGCTGCGGACCCACGGTCAGCACCAGCGACCGCGGCGGGCCTTCAAGGACGGATTCTGCGGCGATCTGTTCCTCGATCACCGTGTCCGGGTCGGGCTGGACCCGCCCGGCGGTGAATACCCGCGCGCGTGGTTTGGCGCTGATCACCTTGCGGTTGATCGTTGTCGGCGGCTCGTAGCGGTCGGGCAGCAGGAATCCCCGGTACTTGACGGGCTGCGCGCCGGGCGCGCGCACGAAATAGCCGGTGCCTTTGGCGTTCTTTCCATCCGCGACGTGGTAGGCGTCGCCGGTGCCGATCACGCGCCGCGAAATCGATTCCGAGGCCACCTTCAACCCGATCCGGTACTGGGTGTTGTTCGGGATCTGCTTGATCGCGCCCTCGTCGAGGGTCTGGCTGGCGAACAGGAAGAACACCCCTTGGGAGCGTCCTTTTCGGGTTACCCGGTCGAACACGTCGGCCATGGCGGGGTGATCTTTGAGCAGCAACGAGAACTCGTCAACGATGATGAACATGAACGGGATGGGCGGGAGGTGCGCGCCGGCGGCAGTCGCGCGGGCTTCGTTGTATTCGCGCAGGCTTTCAAACGCCGCGCCCTTGATCTGATTGCCGGCGCGGTGGAAGGCGCGGCCACGTTGGTCGAGCAGCCCCAGCAGCGTGTCCCCGAAACGCTCGACGAGTGACTTTTTTTCCTCCATGTTGGAGATGACGGCCACGGTGTGCGGATAGTCGGCGAACGCATCGAAACCGGCTTCGTCTTTGAAGTCGGCCAAGATGGCCTGCACGACGTCGGGGGAATGGCGCGTGAACAGCCCGAACACCAGTGTTTTGAGTTGGGTGGACTTCCCGGAACCGGTCATGCCGATCATCAGCCCGTGCGGACCGTTGCCGCCGTCGGCTTCGTCTTTGAGGTCGATGACCAGCGGCGCACCGCTGGGTTGTAGCCCCAGCGGGACCCGCAGCAGCGGTTCGAGATCCACGGGTTCACCGGTTCCCACCGGCAGCATCCGCGGCCCCCACACGGCGTTGACGTCCAGTTTGGCGGCGTTGGGGATTCCCAGCAGCGACAGCATCGTCTGGGCGGCCGCCGACTCCGCGTTCTGGCGGCTGGCCGGCGCGGCGTCCCACTTGGACAGTTGACGGGCCAGATGCCGCGCGATCGGCGTCGCTAGCAGGTCCGGTTCGGCGCAAAAGGTCTTCCACCCGTAGTTCTGCCACATCTGCATCCCCAGGGCCTGCTCGCCGCGATGCAGCCGCAACACCAGTTCCCGCGGGTGGGTGTCGTAGTCACGGTCGGGACCGGCGCCGTCGCGGTAGGCGATGACGGTGACACCATCGCGTGCGGCGATGCGCCGCACCAGAGGGGTGGCCGAGGCCGGGTCGTCGACGACGAGCACCACGTGGCGGTGGGACTTGGTGGCCTCGGCGGTCACCATCCCCTTGTCGTCGACGATGCGGTCACGCTGCTTGAGAAGTGCCTCCAGCACCGAATCGACCTCGGGCAGCGATGCCGCCAGGAAGCGCTGTGGGCCGGCGCCGTCGATCTCGTCGCCTTCGGTGTGGGGCAGCCATTTGGCCCAGCCCCACCTGGTTTCCAGATCCGGGCAGGCCACGGCCACCGCCGTGTCATTCGGGGAGTGCCAGCACACCAGTTGGGCCACCCAGGCCCGCACCGCGGCTTCGAACAGGTCCCGCTGCCCGTACACGGTGATCATGCCGACCCCGGCCAGGTCGATAGCCTTGGGGCAGTGGGGAATCGACTGCTGCACTGCCCGCAGGTGCTGCAAGGCGGTCTTGGTCACCGGCTCGAGATCCAGCTCGGAATCGGCTGCCTTGACCCGGATCTTGGCCGACAATTTCACTTCATCGCGGCCCACCCGCACGTGTAGGTAGTCGGGGTCGCTGGCCCCGCGTTCCCACATCCGTGGGGAGCCCAGGACGGCTTCGAGGACCTCGGGATTGGGGTGTGACCATTCGGCGATGGCTTTCTGGGTGCCGGCGGCCGCGCGGATCTCCTCAGCTTTGCCCGAGAGGTACCGAAGGTATTCCGAGCGCTCGGAATTGACCTCCGGCGTGGACATTTCGGCGTTTCCGCCTTGCTGCTGTACGGATTGGAACAGCCCGATCGCCATCATCGCCATGAAGAACAGGTACATCGGGTTCATCTGCCGGAACCCGGTCACGAACATCATGACCACCATCCCGACCATCGCCAGCCCGAACACCCAGGGCAGCGCTTTGCGCACCGCGGTCATTTCGACGGTGCGCGGCAACTCCGGCGGCGGATTGAGGGAGAAATCGGTCAGCACGTTGCCGGCGGGGCCCGACTCGGTGGCGCGGTCCAGGGGCCGCAGCAGGCGTCGCCGTTGGGGGAATCGTTGTCGCATTGAAGTGCCTCGTTCGTGTCAGTGTGCGACCAGCGCATCGGCTTTGGACAAAGTGGGGCCGGCGGCCAGCAGCGCCAGCACCGACCAGGGGATGGGCAATGGTTCAGCGGTCATGCCCAATGCTTGTGCGGGGGAGGCCGTTTCGTTCGCGCCAGCTTCTAGCCCGTAGCGCACACCCAAGTCGGACACCCAGAACTGGGATTCCTTGGTGGCCGATTGCGGCTGTTGACCGGTGACTTGCACGTAGAAGCCGACGCCGCGGGGTAGCACGGTCCGCGCGGCGGTGGTGGGCCCGGCCGCGGCCAGCGTGATCGGTGTGGCGTCGGGGGACGTCGGCACGCTTTGGCCCGCCAGCAGTCTCAGGCTGGAGGTGGGTGCCCCGCGCAGTTTGGTCCACTGCCCGCACAGCACGGGGTCGCGGGTGGGATCGAGCACGTGCACGGCGGTCGGGGGATAGTCCTCGACGGCGATGGGAGCCACTTTGGGCGCTTTGGCCACCTGGTCGGGGGTCAGTGCCGGCGGCGCGATGAGTCCGTAGGCGTTGTTGGCGCGCAAGATCGCGGCCAGCACTGGCGAGATCGGTTGCAGCCCTTCGCTGCTGACCGCGTAGTAGCGCAATTGGTTGTCTTCGGTGTGGTCGACGACGACGGAGCCGATGGGGGGCGGCTGCTGTCCGGGTACCGGCCAGACGAACCGCGGGGTGTCGCCGGCGTTGCCCAGGAAGGGCACCGTCAGGGGCGCTGACTCGGGGATCAGATTCAGCAGCGCCCGGTTGAGGGGACGCGGGGCCGGGGTGTCGACGGTGATGCCGACGGCGGCAGCCACCGCGGCGTTGGTCAGGTCGATCAGGCTGCGTTTGCCGCCCCAGATCAGCCACGTGGTCTTGCCGTTGTCGCTGGTGGCCAGGATCGCCGACGAGTCGGGCAGCGGCGCCGCGTGGCCGGATCCTGCAACCGGGTCTCCGAAGATGACGCTGGCCCCGACCTGGGGGCCGCTGGCGGCGTCGCAGACCATCCAGCGCGCGTCGCGGGCGCCGGACTGCACCATGCGTGAGGGCGCGTTGGCGATCCCCAGGGTGTTGCCCAGCGCGAACTTGTCGATCTCTTTGGCTTTGACCACGGTGGGGTCGGCGGGCTTGCCCACGATCAACCGCGCGCTGGCCAGGTTGAGGACCGGGTGCAGCTCGTCGTTGATGAGCACGTACAGCGCGTTGGTGGATCGCTCGGCAAGCACGGGCCGGTTCCCTGACACCCCTGCGGGTTTGAGCACCGACAGCACAAACGCTCCGACCACCAACACCGCCGCCAGCATGCTGCCGACGACCAGGGCGCGTCCTTGCCGGCGCAACGGATCGGTCAGCATCCGGGTGTCGCGCAGGGCGACGCCGTTGCTGATGCGGCGAATCAGAAACCGCCACCCCGAAATCTGGTGGCGAGTCACAAATCCCCACGGCCGGCTTCGTGTGGAGGTGGGCCCCAGCTTGGCGCTGCGGGACTTAAAGCCGCGCCGCGGCGGTAGTGGCGCGTTCATCGCGTCCCCCCTGCGTGCGCTGCGCCGCGGGACAGGCCGATGTGGCGCTGCGCCTCGGCAAGGTCGATCTCTTCGGCCACCGCGGCCTTCACATCCTCGGCGGTGAGGGTTTGCAGATCCTCGACAGTGGGGTTGTCCAGCTTCCCGCTCTCGTTGAGGCGGTGATCGCGGACCTCTTCGGCGGACTGGATCAGCTTCTCGCTAAACCGTGCGTGACCCAGCACATCGAGGGCAGGACGCCGCCGCCCACTGCTATCAGTGGCCGTCGACGCCGACAGCTCGGCGTAGGCCGCGCGCAACGGCTCGCTATCGGCCAGAACACTGCCGCCCTTGGCGGCCTTGCGGATCGAGATTTCGACCAACTCCTCGACGCTATAGGGCGGCAGGGTGATGCTGCGGGCAAACCGGGAGGGCAACCCTTCGTTGGAGTCGAGGAATTCCTGCATCTTGTCTGCGTAACCGGCCGCGATCACCATCAATTTGTCGGAGTAATTCACCATGGCCCGCAACAGCTCGGCGATGACGAGCGGCCCGAAGTCGTTGTCGGATCCCGAATCGGTCAAGGCGTAGGCCTCGTCGATGAACAACACGCCGCCGCCGGCGGCGACGATGCGGTCGATGACGGCTTTGATTTTGGCTTCGGAGCCTCCGATGACCTTGTCCACCAGGTCAGCGCGGCTGACCTCCACGAAGGTGTCCGACGGCAACGCCTCTGCGGCACACAGCAGCTTGGCGATCACCCGAGCGATCGTGGTCTTGCCGGTGCCCGGCGGCCCCTGCAGGATCAGGTGCAGCGACTTGTTGCGCACCGGCAATCCCAGCGCCTGGCGTTGCTTGTCGGCGCGCACACTGGATTCCAGCCGGGCGATCTGCGCCTTGACATCGGCCATGCCGACGAAGTCGGCCAGCTCGCGGGCCGCCTCGGCTTTGAGTTCGGTGCGGCGAGCCGCGCCGAGCTGGTGAACGAAATCGCGTTCCCCAGGCTCTGTGTGCGGATCCCAGTAGTCGCTGCGCGCATCGATACGCGCGGCGGTGGTGGGTTGGATACCGAACTGGGGATCACTGAGCGCGGTGCCGATCGTGGTCTGCACGTCCTGCGCGATCCCCACCACGGCGTAGGCCTCGTTGAGCAGCGAGGCGGCGAGCTCGGTGCGGTCCAACGCGCGCGCACACAGACCCGCCCCCAGCAGCGCCTCGGCGCTGGCCGCGGCGATGGGGCCCTGACTGTGGGCACGCAGCCGCTCAAAGGCCTGGTCCCACAAGCCCAGATACGCTTCGGCCAGCCCGTGGGCGACACCGACGGCCTGGCTCAGGAACGGGTCGGCCTCTACATGCGGTGACAAGGGGGCCAGGACGCGCCGCACGTCTTGCCAGCGCTTGGCCCGGTAGTAGATGACACCCAGCAGCCAGCCGGCATGTCCGGGCTGGGCGGCCAGGAGCGCGTCGTCGATCAACTCGCGGGCCGCTGCGTAGTCGCCAGCGGCTACGCGCGCGGCCGCGCAGGCCAGGATGACGCCGTCGGACCCGTGGGCATACAGCTGCACATACATGCCGGTGTCGAAGGGGAAGTCGACGGCGTCCTCGGCGACATCGGCCACCGACAGCAGATCCCCGCAGGTGCCTAGCGTGCGGTAGGCGCTCTCGATGATCTGCGGGCCGTCGGCTCCGCTGGCGGCAAGCCCGCGCCAGCCATCGCACTGGTCGGGATAGGCGGCGGTCAACTCCTCGAAACCCGCGCGCGCGGCACGCTTGTCGGCCACTTGCCGACGACCGTAAGCCTCCACACCCAGGGCTGCGCAGCTGCTGACGAACAGCTCCAACGCGTCGCCGTCGGTGCTCATCGCTGCTCGTCGAGGATCGCGGCCACTTCGGCGCTGACCTTGGCTGAGACTTCACCGAATCCTTCTTCGCACATGGCCAGCAGCAGTTCGCGGAGTGTGTCGCCGGGGTAGCGGTCGAAGAGGTCCTCGGTGAACGCGGCGTCGATGACCATGCCGTCTCCGCCGAACACGATCTGGTTGTCGCCGTCGGGGCATGCCGTGGTGACTGTCAGCCGCTCGATATTGCGGCGCGCGGTGCTGAGTTGGTCGAGAAATTCACGTCCTCGTGCCATCTCTGCGATGACAGCGGGATGCAAGGGGATCTCCGTCATGCGGGGCCTCTCACTGTGGCGGCGACCCAGACGGTGCGCGGTGACCGCGACGGCACCGCGTGTAGCGCCGGTGGCCTGGCGCTGTGCTCGATCATGAGGATCAGCCTGGCATACAAGGTGGACACGGGGGTCAAATGCCGGGACGGTCCGGCGACTGGTCAGGGCTGTCCGGCGGCGTCTTTCTTACGGGCGGCCAGCCGCTCTTGGACGGCGTTGCGGGCTTCCGGTTTGACCTTCGGTGCGGGGTTGGTGGTATCGCCGACGACCCCGGGACGGCCGCGATCCTCGACTTTGGGCAGCGGCTGCTCGTAGCTGGTCACCGGTTTGACGGACTTGTCGCCGGCCTGATGGCCCATGGGCATCATGCCGCCCATGCCGCCGGCCTGGCTTGCCGTGGCTCCCTTGCCTGCGGCCGCAGGTGCAGCGGGGGTGGCCGGCCGGGAGGTGTCCGGAGTTCCGGTCAACGAGGCGGGGTGCACCGAGGAGCCCAACCCACCCGACGGCTTGATCGAACCGCCCCCACCGCCACCGCCTTTACCGGCGCCGGCATGGGGGTGGGCCAGCGCGGCGGGTTTGATCGCCGAGCTGGCCGGTTTGGCGCCCGAGGCTAAGCCGCTGGCCTGCTGCCCCAGTTGCTGGCCGATCTGACCCAGCGATTGCAGCGGGTTGGCGCCACCGACGGACTGAAGCAACGGGCCCAGCGCCCCCATCAGTGGGCTCAGCATGTTCTGCCCAGAACCGTCCTCTGCCGATGCCAACGATGCGGGGTCCTTGTCGTCAAGCTTGTGCTCGACAGCCGAGGCGACCTCGGGCGGCACGGGCCCGGCAGCGGTCTCGCCGTTAGGTGCAAGACCGGGCTGCGGCAGCGATGGTGGCGGCGAGGTGGCCGTCTGGCCGCCGGTTTGATAGCCGGTCATCCCGATACCGGCGGACTGCTGCATGCTGGCCAGACGGGTCTTGAACGCACGCACTTTCGGGATACCGGCCGCACCGGTGAATTGTTGCTCCCACACGGCTTGTCGGTAGCCCGTCTTGACGGCCTGCCACTGTGTGGACGAGCCGACCGCCGCCTGGGCGCCGGTGTGCAGGCCTGCGGCAGCGGTGAACGCTGACGCCAGCGCACCGGCGTGGCCGGTGACTTCCTGCGCCCACACGATCGCGCGACTCAGGCGGGCCAGCAGCGGCGGACTCGCCGCGGATTCCCCGGCACCCAGCAGCTGGGTGTAGGCCGTGGTCAAGGCGGTGTGGGCGGCTTGGGCTTGGGCGGCTAATCCGGTCAGTCGGGCGGCTGCGGCCACGGCGGGAGCGGTTCCGGCGCCGGCCTCTAACGCCAACGCGAGGTGTTCGCCGTCTTGGCCGCTGATGTCGGGGATAGCCATCAACTCCGGCGGACCCACCGGGGCGGGGCTGGCCGGGGACGCCGGGGCCGCAGCGGGTGCGGGCGGCCCGGCTGCGCCGTGCCCGCCGCCGGGGTAGGAGGCGGCCGCGGCGAAATCCTGGGCTTCGTAGGCGGTGGCGGTGCCGGCGATGCCGGCCGCGGCTGCCGCGGCCTGCTGGGCTCCAGCACGCACGTGCTGCATCAGCCAGTCCTGCCAGGCGTTGAGGTTGGCCATGACGGCGGCTGAGACGGCGTCGCCGCCGCACGGTGGAACCGTCGGGGATTGCGGCGCGGCCAAGGCAGTTCCGGCGGTCTCGACATGCTCGCCGGTGCGCCGCACCCCGTGGGTATCGATGTTCAGTGCCATAGTCGTGTCGCCTTGACGTCGCCGCCGTTGGCTAAACCGCCCGGGCCGCGCCCGCGGTGGCGCCGGCGGCCGATCCGGTGTCGATTCCGCGGAGTTGCGCAGCGCCGGCCAGGTCCTGCGCACGGTAGGTGGCGGCGTGCTCGGTGAACCGGCGAGAGTACGTCGCGAAGTCAGCCGCTTTGGCCGCCACCGCGTCGTGGGCATGCGCCAGGGCCGAGACCACACCGACGGCGACCGGGTATCCCATCACACCGTGAGTGGCGATGACGCGCTGCACTTCATCGGTGGCCACCGGGCCAATCACGGTGGTGCGCGCTTGCAGCGCCGCGTACTGGTCGGCCACGACCTGCAACTGGTCGGGGTTGACCCTGAGTTCGGCGCCGCAGGATTGAACGGGTGCGGGTCCCAGGTAGCGACTGCCTGGGTCACGGGGTGGGGGCGGCCCTGGAAGAGGGGTTCCGGTGTCGGCAGGGGTGGGCGGGATCGGTGGGTTCGGTGTCGTCATGGGCAACAGTGGCGGCCAAAACCCCGGGGGGGGGTGCCGCAACTCCTTTCCACTGGGTGATCGGGACGCTAGTGCTGCTCGTCGAGCAGCGGGTCGTAGCGGTGAGCGAACGCGGCCTGCGCGCAGGTGACGAACAGTTCTTTGAGTCCGTCGGCGCCCAGGGGGCGCAGCCTGTCGACGTCGGCGTCGACGTCGACGATGGCGCCGGTGGTGCGCACTGACACCGAGATCGCCGCGGGATCGGTCTCGGCGGTGGTGATGACGTCGTCATCGTCGTCGGTGAATTGTGTGATGGTGATGGAATGCATCAGCTGCACCTACCCTGATCGTCCGGCGAGTTCGTAGACGGCCGGATCTCGGTCGGGCCCGGCGACCGCAGTCAAGTACTGCCCCCGCAATGCGCGGAGTCCGTCGTTGTCGTGGCCGTCCCGTGCTGATTGCAGCGCGATCTTCCACAGGTCCTGGCGGGCGTTGTCGTACCAGAGGCCTTTGCGTGCGGTGTCAGCGGCGGTGCGGAAGCTCTTGGCGCTGTAGTGGCGGTGCGCTAAGGCGAGCGCTACGGCGGGAACCCGGTCGCGCAGCTCTTCGCGCAGGTCGTTCGCCCATGCCCATTCTTTGGGGGGTATGCCGCCGAGGGGAGGGCCGGTGACCAGGTCCATCGCGGCCACCAGGTGCGCGGTGGAGGTGGTTTCGACGAGGATCTCCACGAGACGCTCGAATTCCATCCAGTCCGATCGCACCGCGTTATCGAGGTGGTAGCCGCCCTCTTGCATCGGCGGCAGCGCTTTGGGGCCACCCGGGCGGACAACACCCATTCGGCCGCGCAGCAGCGAAATCTGTTGTGTCACTGTCTTATCCGAGGCGGCGCCGCCGTAGACACAACGGATGATGTCTTCACTGCTGGCCCACGGGTGGTGCTGCAGGAACACCAGCAGCTCGTTGAGACGCTTTTCACGCGGGCCGGGCTGCTGACCCGGGGACGGGGGATTCAACGTGACCCTGCCGAGGATGCGATTCCATATCGGGGCCAGTGCGGGCCCCGCCGCCGCGGGGTCGACCGCCGCAGGTTCACCGGCCGCCGGCGCAGGTGTCACCGGGGCGTCCCCTCGTTGCGGGTCGGGGTCGGCGCCGTCGCCGAATGAGATTGCGGGCACGTCGGGGTCGGCATCAGCCCAGTCCACGACGCCCGCGGCAGCGGCCGGCGCGCCCGGGCTGCTCGCCGGCTCCGGTGACCCCGCCGGCATGGGGGTGGGGGAGGCGAAGAAGTCGATCGATTCACCGAGGGCATCGCGGTCGCGAGCGTCTGCCGGTGTGTCATCGTCGGAGTCCAGAGCGGAATCCCAGTCTGGCCCCAGATCCTGGCCGTCGGTGGCGCGAACGGCGGCTTCATCGTCGGCTACCGGGTCGTCGTCGACGCCAAGGCCCGATTCCTTGGGCGCGGCTGGTGGGGACGTGGGGCTGATCAGCATCTGGGCGCAACGGTCGACGATGTCGGCGCCGGGCACGATCAGCGTCGTGGTCATCGGCTTCGACGACGACCCGGACCGGCTGATGTGCCCCACCCGGTCCGGTCCGCAGGTGATGACCCACGCGGTGGACACGGCGGCGTCGTTGCCCAGGTCGAGCAGGATCGCGCTGGTGGACGCGGCGATGATCTGTGCGCGGTCGGCGTAGCTGACAGCGGGTCCGCAGACCAGGACGTCGACGTCGGGGACGCTGCCGGCCGCCACGGGCTGCACGCGGCTGGTCAGCGGTCCGTGCCAGGCATCGGCGGTGACCCCGACGGTGATGTCGGGGTGGGTGCACAGCAGTTCCAGCACCCAGCGCGCGATCAGCGCGGTGGCGGTGGCCGGGTCGCCTTCGACGCGGATGCGGGAGAACGCGGCCAGGTTCAGCCCGACCAGTGCGCCGTCGTCGGTGGTGCCCAACGCCACCAGATACACCGGATGTGCGGGGTCGGGGGTGGTGGCGGGATCGACGGCCTCCCAGCTGATGCGCGCTTCGCGGCCGGTGCCCGGCAGCCATGGTTGCGGTAGCGGCGCTTTGAGTCCGTCGACGAAGGTCACGGTCAGTTCGTCGCGGCGGGCGGTGACCACGCCGGCCGGGCCGGGGTTGGGCGAGAGCGCGTAGAGCGATTCCAGGCGCCGCACAACTTCCACCGCGCGCCCCTGCCCGTACCACCACGAGGTGACGGGGGCGCTGCTGACGGTAGCTGACTGCATGGGCTGCCGCTGTCGGTTGCCTATTTGCGGCCGGTGGTGGCCGGGTCGGCGGGCACACCGCCGCCGTCACCGCCGCCGAACGCGTCCAGGTCCAGGCCGCCTCCGCCACCGCCGGCGGCAGCGCCTTGTCCTTGGCCGCGGCTTGCCAGCGCGGGGGCTGCGGCACCGGCGCCGGCGCCTTGGCCTTCGGTGGCGCCCGCGGTGGTGAAGGGGTTGGGCGCGTTGTTGGGATTGCTGACCGGCACGGCCCCTGTACCCGTTGATGGTGCGCTGGCGAAGGGATCGCCGGCAGGGCTAGCGCTGGCCGCGGCGGCTGGTGATTCGGCGAACGGGTTGGCTGCCGGGCTGGCCGTGCCGACCTGCTGGGCGCCGTAGGGGTCTCCGAAGGGGTTGGACCCCGCCCCCATGGGGCTCATCCCTTGACCGAAGGGGCTCATTCCCTGACCGAAGGGACTCATCCCGGACAGACCTGATCCGCCGCCGCCCAGTAGTGAACTGAGCACACTCATCAGGCCGCCGCCGCCGGAATCGTCGTCGTCGTCGCCTTTGTGGTGGTGTCCTCCGCCGGAGCTGTCGCCGGCGGCCTGTGTTCCGTTGGCTTGTTGGGTGGCCGCTGACTGTTCGACGGTGCCGGCGCTGCGGCCCTGATACTTCTGGATGATCGCCAGGATGGCGGCTTGGCCGGCCGGTGAGGTCGGGTCGGGCACCGCGGCGATCTCTCTGGCTTCGGCCTCGGCGTTGGCGCCGACATCGTTGCCGCCGTTGACGTTGACCTCGGCGCTGTAGTCGGTGGCGATCGCCCCGGAGCCCGCTCCGGCGCCGAAACGATCCAGGGGATGGTGATCGGCATGGGTCACATGCCCGAAGGCGCCGGTCATCCGGTGATCGCTGTCGAGAAGTGCAGCGCCAGGACCTGTTCGCGGATATCGCGGGCCTGCTGTCCCACGTCGTGGGAGAACGCGGCCAGCTCACGCAGCCCATCGCCGCGCACCGGGTTGGCGCCGAACAGTTCGTAGTAGCGGCGGTGCTGTTCCTGAGACGCCGCGACCAGGGCGTCGATGGCACTCATGACTGGTCCTTCCCGTTGGCGCCCGCACCCAGTGTCACCGGCTCACGGTTGGGGGTTTCGCCGTTGGCCGTCGGCGCCACCCGCGGCGCCGACGACTCTGCGTTGCTGCGCGCCTGCGCCTCACCAGGCGGGGGGTTGGACGCGGCTTTCTTACCCGGTGCGGCGGGCAGTTTCGTCGTCTTCGGGTACCCCATCTGATCGAGCTGATCGTTGGTGAGCGCGCCCGCTTTGACGGCCGCCGCGCGCGCATCCTCGTAGCGCTCACGCGCGTGTGCGGCGTCGTCGAGGATGGCCAGGTAGGCGTCGAAAGTTTCTCCGACATTGCCGACCAGCATGGTGTTGTCTTTGAGCAGGTTCGCGTACGCCGCCTCAGCGGTCGCGCGTCCGGACTTTCTCTTGGCCGCCATCACCTCTCCTTTAGTGCATACGCAGTTTCCGAGCCTGCATCACTTCGTAGGGATCAACGTCGATGTCGCCGGCCTCGTGGCCATCGTCAAGATCCCGGTAGGGGATCACCAATCGCTCAATGCCGTCGACATCATCGGTGAGGTAGGGCTCAGCGTGAACGTACTTCCAGTCTGGGACACCGTCAACGCAAACGTCCACCAGGTCACCATGGTCGACTTCGTTGGCCGACACCGCTGCGGCGGGGCCGTATTCGTCCTCGACGGTGGGCAGGTATTCGTCGTCGAACCCGTCCACAGGCCCACCGAAGGCCGTTGCAGACACCGGGGGAGGCAGCGCTGCGCCGTCGGGGCCGCTGTCGGCCGGATGGTCGTCGTGGTCGTCATCCATCGTGGGAGAACGCACCGCGGTCATGGGCCGTACATAGTGGTCGCTGAGCGGGTCGAGGTCGGGTCGTTCTGAGGCCAGCACGATGGGTGATTGCCGGATCCGGGCGAACGACATCTCTTGCTGATCATCCTCGGGGTCATAACCGCGCAGCGCACTGTCGACGACGCGTCGCGGCCAGAAGCTGTCGACGTTGCGCAGCTCGGCGAGGATGGCGCGATCATGATCGGACAGCGCCGCCCATTGTTCGGCGGTCGCCGGAATCTTGGGGGTGTAGCAGGCCTGCATTTCCCGGAACGTCCCATCGGGCAGTTGCACGGTGCCGCGGCCCCGGATTCCCGGCTGCACCCGGGTGCCGGCCACCGCGTCGTTGAACATCATGATCGCGGCGTCTTTGGACCGCAGCCGCCCCATCGCCACCCGCAGGGCGGTGTTGTCGCGGGCCTCCCCGGAGATAAACATGGTGTCCGGTCGCTGGATCCCGATCGCCATGTGGATGCCGACCGCACGCGCGGTCCGCAACAGGATGCCGACGTCCTTGGTGGTGGGGGGAACGCCCTTTTCTTTGCTGGACTTGTAGGTGGTGAAGAACTCCGCCAGGGCTACCACCAGGTTGGAGAATTCGTCGGTGACGATGACGATCGGGTCGAAGTCATCGGCCCGGTTGGGGTTGATCTTGACCTGGGAGAGCCGCTCGCGCATGGTGTCTGCGATAAACCGCAGCGCCGCGGTGTGCCCGACCAAACCGTCCTCGTCAGTTCCCGCGGTCACCAGCGACACGTTGGGCCAGTCGCGAAGCCCGGGGGTGTCGAATCCTTTGGGGTCGATGAACACCAGGTTGGCGCCGATGCGGCGCGCCGCCTGGGTGGCCACGGTCATCAGCACCGAGGTTTTTCCTGAGGAGGTCTGACCGGCCACCAACATGTGCGGGGACTGCTTGAAATCCCACACGATCGTGTTCCCGTAGGCATCGACACCGAACGGGATGACTGTGTGCTTGTAGAGGGTGCGGATGCTCGCGCGCGTCACCGTGGCGAAGTCCAGCGGTGGGTCGACCATGGTCGGCAGCCCGGGGCTGCGCACGAATCTCACCCGCCGCGAGGCCATGCTCCATTCGGCTTCCCAGGAGCCGCCCAGCGCGTCGGCGACCATGCCTTCGATGACGCCGCGGCGGTAGGCGGAGCTGACGCGCAGGTTGTAGGCGAAACCAATGGTGAATTCCCGGATTCGCGCGGCGACCGCGTCGTTGACGGTGGACGCCGACCGCTGGGCTCGCTCTGCGTCGGCGCCGTGCACGGTATCGGCCGCCTCGTCCGTATCGGCGGTGTCGGTCGCTACAGCGGGGCGGGGCGCGGGTTCGTCGGTGACTGTGACGGCATGGATGTGGGCGGCGGCATCGAACCACGACGCCACCAGCGGGGCCAGAACGGATTCGGCGTCGACGACGGTGTCGGCTGCGGCGAGCACCGTTTCGGTGGCGGTCAGGGTGCGCGTCAGCGCGTCGTGGTCGAGCGTGTAGGTGCGTCCGGTGACCTGGTGCAGGATCGCGGCGAGCTCGGCGATCAGGTCCTCACCGATCGCGCTGGGATGCTGGCAGTAGAGCAGTGTGAGCACCTTCGCAAACGGTGCGCCGCCCCGCGGGTAACGCCGACGCGAGGGCCGCACCCGCCCCGAGCGCAGATCGGTCCACCCCAGCGCTGGGGAGACCAGGAAGGTGACCTCGTTGGTCGCTCGGGTGATGGCGCCCCGGGCACATGCCCACCGGGTGAACTGGACCAGCCCGTAGCCCGATGCGCCGAGCAGCGCCACGAGTACCAGGCGTCCGGCGATGGTGGCCGCACCGGGGGCGGCCAGGCGCAGCAGGGATCCCCAGGCCGCCAGGGCCACGGCTACACCGGCCAGGATCAGGGGCACCGTGGGGTGTTGCTGGCCGGTCCAGCGCTGCCCGGGCCGCACGTGACCCAAAAATCCGGTGCGGACGCGGTGGTTGTGCCAGGCCAGCGCAACCGACCACAACGCCGCCACCGCCGCAGCCAGCAGGGGTGCTGCCACAAACAGCACCCAGAACCAGCCCACTCCGACCCCGGCGATCACCGTGACCGGTCGCGGCGAGGGCGGCAGCAGATAGGTGCGTAGCGGGGAGGGGGTGTAGAGCAGCCGCGCGGCTGCGGGCCACAGCGTGGTGTAGCCGAACAATGCCGCAGCACCGATCCCGGCCAGCGCGAGCCACCGCCCCGATTCAGCGGCCTGCTTTTGCGCGGCGGCGCTCTCTGCGGGGATGTAGGGGCGGTTGAGTTCGGCGCTGCTGGTGGCCCACGCCCGGGTCGACGACGCAGCTGCCGGGGTGGACTTGGTTGCCCCGCCAACAGTTTTCGGCGCCATCACCGACCCCCCGGGCCGGGGGGCTCGGTCACCGCTGCGGCGGGCAGCGGGAGCACATTGACCACTTTCCAGCCTTCGGCGGACAACTCCAGCCGGATCTCGATGTGCGACTCATCGCTGTAGGTGGCGCGAAACGCCGCCGCCCCGTCGCGCGCACTGACCGGGCCCTGCAGTGAGGTGAGTGTGGCCTGGGTGAGGTTGCGGATGTCGGTGAGTCGGTACTGCTCCATCAGCTGAGCCGACACATCGCCGTCGATGCGGGCCAGCCAACTGTCGCGATCACCGTTGGGGGAGCCGAAATTGGTGGCGAAGCGTTGCGCGACCTCGCGGGCGGCCTCGATCGAGGCCAGTTCCGGCGCCACGGTGGGCGCGGCGATTTGACCCACGTCAGGGTCTTCACCCCATTCGGCGGCCCCGCCCGGGCGCGGCGCCACCGCCGTCGCTGAGGAGGGGGCCGCCGCCGGCGGTGCGCTGTGATCGGCCGCGCCGTGGTGGCTGCTGTATTGCCAGAGCAGTCCGGCCATCGCCATCACCGCGGCCGCAGCGCCGAGCCGGACCCGCGGCGGGACCCGCCGCAGCCATGCGCGCAGCCACCACCACCGAGCGGCCAGTCTTCGGGTAATCATTCAGATGATCCTTGTCTTGTTGTTAGAGAACACGTTTGATGACGACGAACCGGGTCGGAAACGGTGACAGCTTCACTGGGATACCAAAATCGGGTGCTTCGATGATGGTGCTCGGGTTAACCACCAGCGCGACGTGCCCAGGTCCTCGGGAGTCGGGATTCAAGAACACCACATCTCCGGGCTGCACCGCGGTGCGCGGCACGATCTGACCGAAATGGACCATGTCATAGGTCAAGTGCGGCAACACGATCCGATGTCCCGAACCTTGGTAGATCGCGAACAGCACCAGTCCCGAGCAGTCGAAGCCACCGCCGCTGGGCCCGTTGATGGTGCCGCCGCCCCACACGTAGGGCAGCCCGATCTGCGCCTCGGCCGCGCGCACCGCGGCCACTCCTGCGGCGGTGCCTGGCGCCAGGTTGGCCGGCGGGGCGGCCGACGGATTGCGTGCCACACCGCACACGTCACGGCCGCGGTCATCGGTGACGGTCCGCGGCGGCGCTGGCCGCCCGGAGGCGGCCTGGACCTCGCGCAGGTATTTGGCGTAGAAGATCTTGGCGCCGGCCACGAATTCGGCGTAGGCGTCAGGAAATGCCGAGCCCTGCACCGCCTGCGCGGCGACGGTAGGCGCCATGTTCTCCCAGCCGCCGATCTTGAGCAGCTTGGTGAAGAACTTCTGCGCAGCCACCCCGGGGGTCATCAGATCCCGCAGCGGACCCCACCAGGGCTGCTGCTGCATGATGCCCACCGAGAGGTGGTCGTGACCGACTCCTTCATGCGGAATCTGCAGCGACTCAGGCACATTGGAGTTCGCCAGGTTCCGCAGCCCAGACTCTTCCATGCCGACCGCCAGCCCGATGATGATGCCTTTTTCGGGCACTTTCATCTGCAGGCCGGCAGCGATGACGGCTTTGCCGTTGTTGACCGGCCCGGGCCCGAACGACACACCGGTGTCGGCGCTGATCCCCTGGGACTGCAGCTGCTGCTGGCACTGCGGTGTCTGCAACGCCGTCGCCGGCACCGCCGCACCCCCGGCGAACAGCACGAACAGCACCAGCAACCCCGTGAGCAGGAATGGCGCCAGCAGCGCCAACCCCGCATAGATCGTGCGCCGGCGCGCCCACACCGCCCGGATCAGGGTGACCCACTCCATCGGCTCCATCGCTGCAGCCCCGGGCCTAGGCGGCCTCAGAGAGCGCGTGGCGGCCCGAACCCGCGCCGCCGCCGTCGCCGCGGGCGGCCCGATAAATGCGCATCGCCTCAGACAGGCGGTCCGCAACGCGGCTGCGGTCGCTGTCTGTCGCCACCGGTTCGGCCGGTTGCGGTGCGCGCGGCGCGGAGGCCGCCTGGCCCGCCGCGTCACCACCCTCGGCGGATCCGCTCGCGCCGGCGGGAGATCCCGAGGCGGGATCATCGACGGACACCGGGCCCTGCGGGGAGTCGTCACCGCCGTCGCCGCCGTCACCGCCGGCCGTGCGGGAGGAATCCGATTCCGGGTCGATGCGGCCGGCATCGCGCTTGCTCGCGCCGCCGCCGCGGCCGCGCCCGCCGAGCAGATCGTTCTTCAGCCGCGACAGGTCGGCGCCTTTGGATAGCCAGCTACGCCCGGACCCGCCGGCAGCCCCGCCACCGATTTTGGCGGCCATCGTGTCGCGCTGGCGATCCAGGATGCGTCGCAGCGGCCCGAAGAACGCGAAACCCAGCGCGAGCACCAGCGCGGTCATGAACAGCGACTCGATGGCGTTGTTCGACTCTTTGAACACCTGATCCAAGATCGCGTTGTAGCCGCCGAAGGCCGCGGTGTAGATCACCATCGCCGCGTACGCCATTGCGCAGTCCAGCAACGTTTTCCAGGCGAAAGTCTGCGGCGCCCCCGGGATCACCCCGATCGCGAACGCCGGCGGCGCCAACGCGGCATACACCATGGCCTGCACCGCCGCCCGCACCACATGCCAGGCGAAATAGCAGGCGAAGGCCACCAGGATTGCCGCCAAAAGACCGCACACGCTCAACGACACCAAGAACGCCGCCGGGTTCCCCATCGACTTGTCGTGCATTTGCTTGCCCTTTTTGGCGTCGCACCCCTCGATATCGTCTTTGAGTTCATCTCCGCGGCCGGTCTTGATTCCTTTCGACCACGCTTCCTTGCATTTACGGGAAATGGAGTCGCTGACCACCCCGAAATTGATCATCTGCGTGGGTGACCGCAAGAATCTGTCAGCCAGCTTGGACACCATGTCGTCGACGTTGGCCTTACCGCCCTGATCTGCCATGGCCCCGTCGGACACCGTCGCGGCGATCTGCAGCCCGGTGTCGCGCCCCTTGGCCAACAACCCGTCCGACCCGATCAGCTCGGCCAAAGGATTAGCGAAAACCGTTGCCGCAATACCGATCATCAGCATCCCCATCGCAATGTTGGAGAAAGCCTTAGCGGTCCTACCGGCCAACGCCGTGCACACCACGATGATCGCGAGCACCGCGACGGCGGTGGCGGTCAGCCCGAATCGCTGCATCGCCGAATCCACCCCATGGCCGATCTTGGTGAAAGGGCCGGTGAACAGCGCGAGCCACGAAAATCCGAGCACCATTTTGATCAGCCACAGCGCGGTCGCGGTCACACACAGATACACCTCGTACGCGACGGAATCAACGAGGGCGAACATTTTCGCCGGCGGATCATCCCAGCCACCCTGATTAAGCGTCAGGGTGTATTTAGCGACCGGAACACCATCGGAATCTTTGATACCCATCCACGAGATCAGCGCATCGCCGCCACCGGTGTCAGCGCCAGTACCCGGGTCCGCGCCCGCCTGGGCGGCGCACACCACCACCAGCAGCAGACCGAGGACCACCAGGACGGTGAACCATCGGTGGCGCCCCATCCAGCGCAACGCCACCGCCGGCGTCCAGCTCCGCGCCCAGCACTGCCACAGCACCAAACGCTCTGCCGCGCAGGCTATCCCGGCGCTCACCAGCGCCCCTGAGCGTCACACATCGCCGCCGACGCTTCGCGGTGACGTTCGTAGAACCGCCGGGCCTCGCCCAACCGCCCCGCGTAGGTGTCGGGCAGTGCCGAATGCATCACCGCCGAGGCCACCTGCTGCGGCGCCATCGCCTGCCAGCCCTCGATCCCGCGCATAGCGGTGAACCACTTACGCGCGGCGACATCCGGCGACATCAGCTCGACCGCAGTGCCCCACTGCTCGTCGAGCGCCAGGATGCCCACCGCACGGTGATCGGCGGCAAGTCCATCGTGGGGCAGGCTCAGCGTCTCGGGCACGCTGGGATTGGCGAGGTTACGCAACCCGGTTTCCTGCAGGGCCACGGCCAAGCCGATGACAATGCCGTCGGCGGCAATGTCGAGCGCGGCGCCCGCGCGGATCACCGCTTCACCGTTGCCGTCGGGCCCCGCCGCGACGGAGCGACATCTCACCACACTCGACGCGGGGACGCCCGGCAACTCCCAGCTCGCCACCAGCAGCACACTGAGCACCACGGCCAGCACAGACATCCACACCACGACAGCCCGGCGCGACGAGCCGAATACCGGCGGCCGCGAAATCACGTGACGTTTCATGACATTGGTTCCCTGTGTCTCAGGCGACTTCGGTGTGTTCCGGGGGAGTGGTGCTCATCGCTTCGCGCCGCACCAGCGACGAGGGGCCAAGAACCTTGATCCGCCCGATCGCGCCGCGCGCGTCCTTCATGTAGCCCTCGCCCTCACGGCCGCGCACCACCTTGCTGTCGGCGCCTTTCGGTGAGGTGTTGGTGGTCAGATCGCGCACGATGTGCGGGTTCTTCTCCGGGTCGATGCCCAGCCATTTCAGGGACCGCTTGGCCAGGGTCTCGTCGCGGTGGCGCATCACGATCCGCATCGGGATCAGATCCAGCGCCGTTCCGGCGGGGTAGTCATTGACGGGGTCGTGGCTGCCCAGGATCAGCGAGATGTTGTCTTTGCGGCCGTCGCGGGCCAGCCGCGCGGTCCGCGCCAACCCGGTCGACGTCGAGGTGACGTGATAGGCCTCATCGAGGGCAACCGCGGCTGGGCGGGCCTTGTTCAGTTGAAACGCTTGGCGCCCCAACTCCATCGACAACCCGTAAATGGCGCGCCCGAACACCTTGCTGGGGCTCAGCGCTTCACGGCCCGCGACCTCCTCACCGGTGGGCACTTCGACCCGGTTCGTGCGGATGACGATGCCCTCGGTGTTCAGGTCCAGCGACGGCAGGTTGGGGTCGAACAGGGCAGCGGCGTAGCGCCGCCCCGACCAATACGCCAGGTGGCGGTGCAGCTCGTCCCACCCCGACGGCAACGCCTTCCCATCGGGCAGTGCCCCGCGGTCAGCTCCGCCCGCCAGCACCGCAAGCAGATCCGGGATCGACCGCACCCCCCATTCCGGGCGCAGCACCTCACCCAACGTCATGCCCATCGGCGAGTTGGCTTCGCATTCGAACAGCGGCGTGAGCAGCTCCACCGCGGCATCGACACCGATATCGGCGGCGAAAGTCCGCAACGGATCCATCGACCATTGCGGCCGCATCAAGTCGATGATCGCGTGGCGGGCCAACGTCGCCGCCGGGCGCGCGTATTCACCGGAGTCGGTGCGGTCGATGGCCAGAAACTGGCCGCCGATATCGACCAGGTGAAACAGCATGTACATGATCAGCCAGGTTTTGCCCGCCCCCAATTCACCGGCGATCGCGATCGCCGAGGACGCATCTTTGAGCGGCTCGCGCCACCACTCCAGATGCACGGGCTGGTTGCGCCGCCCCGACAAGTTCAGCGCGATGATCGGGCCCTGGGCATCACCGACCGCATTGGTCGCACACGGCACACTGGCCGCGGCGTACTCGCTGATGGTGACGTGGGAGAAGTCCGCGACGACCCGCAGGTTGGCGCCGCCAGGATTCATCGCGGCCCACAGCTCACGCTGCCCGCCCAGCGGCGCCACCACCTTGATGCGGTTACGTTCGAACGCCTGCACCAGCTTCAGGGCGCCGTCCTCGCATTCGGCGCGCGTGCTGGCCGCGATCGCGAACACCGGGCACAACGCCACCTCGATCTCGTCGTCGTTGGTTTCCAGGTGCGCGTTGTACTCCCCGAGCAGCAACGCCTGCTCGGACAAGGTGTCCTGGGCGAACGACACCTCCAGGTCACGCTCACCGACCTGCTCATTGAGCCGGCGCAGGTTCTTGGTGTTGCGGGCGATCGCCTGCTCGCGGCTGGTCTTATTCACCCGCACCGCCCAGTCGACATCGAATCCGTCGACACGATCAGCGATGGTGAAAAACTCCGAGCCCGGAAATTGCAGCCCCTCCAACGGCAGCGCTTCAATCGCCAGCAGCGTCTGCCACGATGCGCACGCCCCGACGTGAGCAAGACGGCTGATTTTGACCAGCGGCGCAAAGCTATTGGGCCGCCACCGCTTGTCAGGGCGGCGGCGCTCACCCTCGTCGAACTCGGCGGCCGAAAACGCCCCGGCAGCAGAGGCCACATTGGACAGCACCGGGGTCGGAAACACCTGGGGACCGGTGCCCCGTGACAGCGCGTGATTCCACAGCCACACCATCTGCGCCGCGGTCAACGGCTGCGGGGCAAACACCGCCGGCAGTCGCGACACGATCTGGGCAGCCAGCGCCGCTGCTTTACTCATTTCCGCGTGCTCGCGGTGCGTCGAGCGCCGACCACCCGCGCCCCAGCCGGTCAGGTCGGCCACCACATCGGCGTCGGTGACCGGAAAGGAGACAATGAAGATACGCTCCGAGGCGCGCACGGTGGAGGAGAAGAATTCGTGCTTTCCTTCGCACTCTTCGCGCCACATCGGATCAGTCGCCACATCGGTTCCCGACAAGGCCCGCGCCAGGATCTCGTCAGGGTTCATCGCCGCGACGATCCCGGCGATAACCGCGTTGTTGGGCAGCACCCGCAGCAGGTTCTTGTGGTGAATCAGGGTGTCGTACTTGCGTTCTTCGCTGGTGTATCCGTAGGCCAATCCGGCCAGCCGGTAGTCCGCCCAGATGGAGCCATCACGCATCCGGCGCAGGTTGCCCATCACCGACACCGTGGGCTGCAAATTGTGGTCGAGCTGACTTGCCATCAGAAGGTCTCCTCACATCGATCGCAGGGTGGTCGGCGTCAGCCGAACAGCTCGGCGGCAGTGCTGCATTCGCGGCCGAACAAGTCATCCCAGTCCCGCTCCATATCGCGCTGCGGGGCCGACGACTGACGTGCTGATCCCCGCAGCATCGGCGGGGGCATCGGATCTGCCAGAGCGTCGAGGATGGTGATGTCCGGGCGCACCGCGGACAGCGTCGTCATCGCCTGGTGCGCCTCGCCGCCACTGACACTGACCGGGCCGGTGTACAGGCGCATGATCCGGTGCACACGTGTACCGAACTTCACCGGCGAGTACGGCATCCGCCGCATCGCGGCCACTGCCACCGCCGTCGAGCCGACACCGACCAGTCCGGTCAGCAACGGCTGCCCCAGGCGCGGCAACATGAACAACGTGAACAACACACCGCCCACCAACGCCACCAGTTCGGGAATCGGATACGGCCCCCCGGGCAGCTTCCACCGGCCGTCGAACTTGGCGATGACAATGCGGACCCTGCTCGCCCGCGTGTACCACTTGGCGACAAACATCGAAGCCCTTATCGGGTTCCGTTGGTCAGGCCGCCGACAGTGTCTTTGGACACCACACCCAGCGACGGCAACGACCCGACCAGACCGATCAGCACCACACCGATCACGAGCGTCTTGAGCGCCGCGGTCTTGTTCCTGCCGACGAAATAATGGGCCGCCGCAACCAGCGCAGTACCGCCCATCAGCAGGTAGACCGCGAACGTGATTCCCTGGTTCTTCAGGTTGGCTCCGACATCCCAAATCGGGGCCGCAACCGTGCTCACATGTGCGGCCGCATTCGCGGCGACACCATCGAGCAGCATGGGCGTAATCGTGGTAATCATCTCTCAGTTCCTCCTACCGTGGTGGGTGCATAGATTCGCGTGGTCGTCGTCGTTGTCGGGGTCGTCTCCGCCGTCGTCGGCGAACCACCCGAGCCCGACTGGGCGGGTGCAGCAATACTGGGTGCGTCGTTGAGCCGATCGACCTGCCAATGCCCGGCCGCGACCGACATCACGAGCGGGAAATCCATCGGCAGCTCCACACCACTGGCGGTCTGCAAAATTGCGCGCGCGGTGACCTCGATACCGTCGGCCTTGGGAGGCACGGTCTGCGCCGTGGCCGCCTCGGAATTGGTCTGCATCTGCTCGATCGAGATCGCAGTGAACCGGGGTGGCCGCTCGGCGGTCAATGTCGATCCGGCCACCACGTACGGCGTGATATCTCCCTGGCCGGTCAACAGCGCGGCAAGGAACCCCGACACGGTCCGATACACCGGCCGATCTTCGGCCACAAGGGTCTGCGTCCCCAGCTGCACCGCGCGACCCGGCAACCGGTCGGGACGGGCGTGGGGGAGGGTGAATGCCCGCAACAAGTTCTGCTCGTCGGCAGAGATATCGACTTGCAATTTCACGGCCACCATCGACACCGCATTGGCCGCCTTCGGGATCTCGGCATCCACCAGAACCGAGTACGTCTGAAAACCGTCCCGAGACACACCGGGAAGACACGACGACGCCCGCAATGCGCGCCCACCGGCCGGCACCGCCGACGCCGGGAAGTCGCCGTCGTAGAACCGCTTGATCGCAGCCTTGTTGGTCGGGTCTTTCAGATACACGTCAACGTAGCGAGCCGCGAAGGCCGCCACATAGGTCAGCTGGTCACGCTCGGCCGTTGCATCGACCGCAGCAGGTCGGTTCGCGACGAGCACCAGCACCGCCGCGATCAGCGGCAGGTAGCTGATCATGATGAACCCCAGAAACTTCGCGGTGCCACGCGCGCGAAGCTCGTCGGCGCGCAGGGAATCCCCACGCGCGAGTCGCAAACACACCGACTGCAACAGCCGGTCCAGGGCGCGGCTCAGCACGCCGCACCCATCCCTGTTGCCAGGGTGTCCCACAGTTGGGCGGCGGCGGCACGGTTGCTGACGATGTGGGTGACCAGCGCCAGGGACTTCGCTTCATCCAAAGGGTCGGCGCGCAGCAGGTCCATGAGGTCGCGAAGCTGGTCGGCGTAGGCGCGCACTGCTGTGGTGGTGCGGCGGATCGGCTGCGCCATCGGCGGGGCCTCCTGAAGAGTGGCGTGGGGGACGCCCTCTTATGGGGGTAAAACACCGATTTCGCGACATCCGCATACATAACGAATTGGTAACGCATACGCGGTGATGCCCTCGCGATGACATTGCGTGTTCGCTGAAAGGCTTGACGCGGGAATTACGCTCGGTTTCGACGAGCCCCCCGGCGAGGAGAGGAAAACCGAGCGTCCTCCACGCTTCGCCTTAGCTTGACAACCTATGCGCCGCCCGCATCACCGCATATGCGCCGAGGGCACCAGGGGTCAAATCCCCTCCGCATCCGCCCCGACGCGCCTCCATCACACCAGCAGCACCCCGCCAGCGCACCAGGTGCACACCCGCAGCAGCGCACTCCACCCCGAATCGCCCCCGGCCAGCACCACAGCAACAGCCGACACCGCCACACACCCAATTCGTGACAACCCGGTTGTCAACCCCAAAAGCCCTGTTCGCCACTCTCAGATGTGATGCACATCACACTGCTGTAGGTGGGTCGACAACCCTCCCAGCAACCACTGCGACAACCACCGCAACAACACCCACCGATTCCATGAGCGCGTCATCCCCTCGCGACGCCAAGGAATCCAATGAACATCTGGGACCAACTCGCCCACCAAGCCCACACCCTGCTCACCCGCCCCCGCCGCACCGACCTCACCCCCGCGGTGACCCTCGTCCAATCCCTGCACCCACACAACCCGCACACACCCGCAGCGATCTGCGCCCACCTCGACACCGCCACCACCGTCCTGCCGACCCTCGCCCGCTACGCCCGCAACGGCGACCCACACGCCCTCCTGATGGCAGCAGTGCTCATGCGCCACCCCCTACGCCGCATCGCCGACCTCGCCGACCCCGACGGCTACCACGCCAGCGACCGCGACGCCCGCGACAACGACACCCTCACCATCTTCTTCACCCTCATCCGCACCACCGCCGAACCCCACATCCTCACCGCCCGCTACCTCTACAACGCCACCCTCAACAAAGTCCTCGCCGCCCGACCCCGCACCGGCACACCGGCAGCCGCAACCCGCGTCGACCCCCACGCCGCCATCCTCGACCGCACCGACCACGGCACCACCACCGACCGCACCGCCCACCTGCTAGCCCAGGCCCGAGACCACCGCATCATCACCGCCCTGGAATACCGCACCCTGGCCACGCTGTATCTCAACGCCGACATCTACAACCCCACCGCCGCAGCCCACGCCCTGGGCGCCAACACCGGCGCCGTCGAACGCCGCGCCCAACGGGCCATCCGCAAGCTGTGCACTCACTTCGAAACCGCCGCAACCGCAGCATGACAACCACCCGCCGCCGACTCGCAGCGTTCGCGGCATGCACCTGCCTCGCCATCCCCGCACCGGCAGCCGCCACCCCGAACCCACCGCCCTCCGATGGCTGTCCCGCAGTCGAAGCGATCGCCGTGCCCGGCACCTCCCAAACCAACCCACAGGCCGATCCCAGCAAGCCGGTCGGTGTCCTCGCCAACATCCTCGAACCGCTTCGACAGCACGTCCGCGTCCCGATGCTCACCTACTACACGCCCTACCCCGCCACCATCTTCGGCGGCACCGACGGCGGCGGCTACCTCGCCTCCAAACAAGCCGGAATCGACAGCACCAACAACCGACTCCGCGCCGAAGCCAACCGCTGCGCCAAGACCACATTCCTTCTCACCGGATACAGCCAAGGCGCCGACATCGCCGGAGACGTCGCCGCAACCATCGGCAACAACAAAGGCGTCATCCCACCGAGCCGACTGCTCGCCGTCGCCCTCCTCGCCGACCCCTCACAGTCACCCGTCGGACAACCCACCATCGGCCTCAACCAACCCGGCATGGGCTTCGCCGGAGTCAGGACCGGAGGCTTTGGAGCACTCACCCAACGCAACAGCATCCTGTCCATCTGCGCCCCCCTCGACTACTACTGCAACCTCCCACAAGCCGACCTCGTCATGCGGTTCATCGGCCACCTCGGATCCCATCTCGACGCCTCCGACCCCGCCGGATCCGCCCAAAAACTCGCCACCATGTTCATGGCCGGCCTGGTCGCCCCCGCCGCCGCCGCCATCAACCAAATCCTCCAACTCGTCAACGACCGCGACCTCATCCCCAACCTCATCCACCGCGGCATCGCCTTCGCCGCCGCGCTAGCCCAACAACTGTTCTGGCTCGCCGGCCCCCAAGTCGCCGCCACCGCCACCGACCTCGTCAACACCGCAACCCAAGTGATCAACCTCGTCCAATCACGAGCCTGGACCGCCATCCCCGCCATGATCACCGCCATCGCCACCAAAGCCGCCGCAGTCGGAAACGCACTGACCCAAATGCGCGACAAAACCTCCCAAATCAACGTCAGCGGCTTCGGCCCGCTCGGCACCGGACTGTCCCACCCCGGCCCCGACCAAGCCAGCCTGATCAACATCGTCATCAACGCCATCACTGTCGCCACCGGAGGGATCTCCACCGCCGCCACGGGAATCTTCGGCCCCACCTTCTCCCAATTCACCGCCGCCACCGTGGCCACCGCCCTCAAGCACTACGCCGAATTCATCAAGGGCGATTTCCACAACAACTACGACGCCACCCGCCTGGACTCCTCCGGCCACACCGGCACCCAACTCGTCCAGCGCTACTTCTTCAACCACGTCAGCAAATTGCTCTAACCCGCCACCCAGAACACCTGCTACGAACCCGCCCAAGCACCACACTTCAAACGGACAGGACACCCACCTTCATGGACTACCAACTCTGGCTGCAACGAGACGACACCGGAACCGTCAACCTCACCGGATGGTCAGAAAACACCGCCAGCAGCCACGTCGAACACTGGCCCACCTACCCGCTGTGCCAACACCTCGACCAACTACCCACCCGACTCACCGAACTCGGCCTGCAACCCGACATCGGCTACAACATCACCGACCTCGAGAAAAACTGGGACGTCTACCTCACCCACCCCAACCTCACCACCCTGCGCGCCACCCTCGAACACACCGCGGCACCCCGCTAAGACAGGAAAGAAGCCCGGTGTCCAAGAAGTGCGCGACAATGACTCCCGTGCATCTCCACCCAGACACCACACGGCACCCCAGCTCGCGGCTACACCCGCAAACCGCAAGTTCACCGCACACGGGCGCCACCCGCCCAGAAGGAACGCCGTGTTCCGAACCCTAATCACCGCGGCACTACTCACCGCAGCGGCCACACAGCTCCTCGGAACCAGCCCGGAGATCGCATTCGCCTACGCCCTGGTCCTCACCGCGACCCTCTGGTACCTCTGGCCGCTACTGCGCCTGGCCGCACGAACTCTCCGACGCACCCGCCGCCGCCCACACCGTTCCCCGGCCACGCCTGCACCCCGCCTGACGCAGATCAACCACCACCACCACTACTACGGCCAACTCCCAGTCCCGCAGCCGCAGCCCAACCACACATTCCTGGCCCTACCCCGAAGAAGCGAACAACAAATCGCCCACGACGCCATCTACAACACCATCGACGAACAACCATGACCACCGACCACAACCACCCCACCGATCACGGTTGGGAACATCGCCGGCTCATCCTCGCCTCGCTCGCGCCGCGCACCACCACCCGGCCCGCCCGACACAGCCAGCCCCAGCCCGATGACCCCGCCACCGACAACCCGGCCCCCAAACCCGGCCTACTCACCCGCAGCTTCCACACCTCAACACGAGCGGCTCTGGCCACCGGCCGCCAATTCAACAAGCGCGTACCACCCGACCGGCGCACCCACACCGCCGTCATCACCGCCGCCGCAATCGCCCTGCTGCTCGTCGCCCTCTCCGCAATCAACTACATCACCACCGACGTCAACCCGCCGCCGAATACCACCGCCGCCACCACAGCGCCGCCGCCACCAACAACCCAAACCCCACTACGCCGCGACACCATCCTCAACGGCGTCACCGCGACCGACCTATGCCCCCGCGACGCCAACTACGCCGACGCCAACAGAGCCTTCGACGGCGACTTCGCCACCGCCTGGATCTGCACGCGCGCCAACAACAAAGACGGACAAACCATTCAAGTCAACTTCGGCCGCCAGGTCACCCTCACCCAGATCCGGGTAATCGGCGGCTTCGACGCCACCGCTCCCGACGGCACCGACCAATGGCCCAAACACCGCATCGTCACCGAACTCGAAGCATGGTTCCCCAAAGACCTCAAACGCGACCCCGCCACCATCGACACCGCCGGAGCCCGCGACTGGCGCTACATCACCCTGAACCCACCCGCCACCGTAAGCAAGCTCCTGATCCGCATCAAGACAACCTCCGAACCACCACAACCACCCACCCCGACAAGCCAAACCGCAGCAGCAACCCCCGACGAAGTCACCACCGTCGCCATCAGCGAAATCCAATTCATCGGCACCGAAGCAGCGCCCAGCCCCGGACCATAACCGCCCGTAACTTCCGGCACTCACACGCGGGCTACTGAGAAGGCTCAGGTCGCCATATCTTCAGATCCGGCAGTAGCTGTTCAACGGCAGTGACGGTGCTTTCGGCATAGGAAAGAGCTTCAGCCACCGCGTCAGCATCGATCGCGACATCGCTGGGATCTTGCGGATATTCCAGCTTGTTGCGTCGTCGACGCTTGACGTCCTCCCCACGGCTGAAGCCGGGGGATTCCAACCCGTTCATGCTGCGTTAGCGGCGTTGGGGGTGTGGAGCAGTAATTCCTCACGGTTTCCTGCTGGTTCCTGCTTCGGTGACCGCGCGCGGCCCGCAGGCCGGGTTTGGTCTTCACAGGCGGTGACCGCAAGCCCTGCGGCCAGTATGTTGTTGGCGGCGTTGACGTCCGCATGCTCGCAATGCGAGCAGTGGGTGCACCGGAATACCGCTTGGCTCTCACGGGATTTCGGGTCCACATGGCCACACTGTGAGCAGCGTTGCGACGTGTAGGCCGCCGGCACCGCCACCACGGTGGTCCCGGTGTAGCGGGCCGCCGAGGACAGTGCCAACGAGAACTGATGCCATCCCTTGCTCAGGATGGCACGGTTGAGCCCGGACTTGGCAGCCACGTTGCGTCCGGGAGCTTGCAGTGTTCCTTTCGCCGAGCGGGTCATGTTGCGGGTCTTCAAATCTTCGACCACCACCACGGCTTTGACCGTTGCGAGCTGGTGGGCGGTTTGGGCACAGAAATCCAGCCGCCGGCGCCGCTCGCGCGCCCGCAGCGCCGCCAACGCAGCCCGGGCCTTGTCCCGGTTGGCCGAGCGCTTCGCACACCGCGACAACCGCCGCTGCAACGCCACCACACGTCGGCGCTCACCGGCGGTCGTGAACGCACGGTCGATCAACTCCCCCGCGCTGGTCGCGATCGCCGTGGCCACACCGCGGTCCACTCCCACCGCCGTGCCCGGAGCGCTGTGCTGGGCGGGCGTGCGTGCACCGTCGTCGACCAGCACCGAGATGAACCAGTGCCCGCCGTTGCGGACCACGGTGGCCGAGCGGATGGTTTCACCGTCCAAGGAACGCGACGCGCGGAACTTCACCCAGCCCAGCTTGGGCAGCTTGATCCGCGCATGCCGGCCGTTGAGCTTCTCGACGACCATCTTGTTGCCCTCGGGGAACCGGAACGACGGCGGCCACCGCCGGCCGGAGCGCCACCGCACCCGAAACGTGCCGTGAGTGCGGCACGCCTTGTCCAGGTCCATCAACGTCTGCTGCAGACAATGCCCCGGAACGTCTTTGAGCCACTCTTGCTCGGTCTTGGCTTCGGCGAGCTCCTTAGCCTGGGGTCGGTAGTTCATCCACGCTCCGCGCCGGCGGTACTCGCGACGCTGCTCAAGGCCGGTGTTCCACACCGCCCGGCACGCTGCCCCGATCTGCTCGGCGTACCGCGCCTGCTCCTGGCTGAATTCGACCCGAAACCTCCGCCCCGTCAACATGACTTAGCGGTCCTTCTGCGTTTCGACGTAGCGCTTAATTACCGACAACGGCGCACCCCCGACCGTGGCGACGAAGTAGGAGTTAGTCCACAGCGACGGCAACCGCGAACGCAGCCACGGGAATTCCTCACGCAACAGACGCGAGGACCGGCCCTTGAGGGCCTTGACCAACTTATGCACCCCGAACTGCGGATCCACTTCGACCAGCAGGTGCACGTGGTCAGGCATGGTCTCCAACTCGATCAACCACGCCCCCTTCTCGGTGATCACCTCGGCGATGATCTCCTTCAGACGCGCCTCCATCGGACCGCCAATGACCTTGCGGCGGTACTTCGGGCACCACACCACGTGATATGCGCACGCAAACGCGATATTCGCGTTCGTCCGCAACGTAACACCCACAACCGACAACATTAGACAAGTAGCGCCTATCTAATACAGCGGCACGCCCGAACACACGGTAATAGTGGCCACCACAGCACGAACCTGACGCGCTCACCCCCAGGGCTACAGCCCGGGGTCCGCCGCGCTACCTACATCTCAATCGCGATGATGTGGCCGCCTTCCACGCGCGGGTGCAGTCCTTGCTGGATCAGCAACGCGGTCGCGGCCTGGCGGGTGCCGTCGTAAGCGAGGTTGTAGGCGCTGATCGGATCGGTCTCAAGGATGGGTCGGGCAGTTGTAATCCGTTGTCGCGCTTGGCTAATTAAGTAGGTTCCGTCGGCCCCCTGGCCGCTGATCTGCTCAAGGTGACCCTGTTTGATCAAGTCCCTGATGGTTGCGTTGCCCGGTTGCCAGCTCATGCCGCGTCCTGATTCCGGTAGACCGTTGTATGCGGCCGGTTGTGGATTTCGATCATTAGTGGCCACTCGCCAGGATGGGCCCACTGCTGAGGCGTGGCGCGGACCGGATTGACCTCGATGCCGATCCGTTTCTGTGCTCGATCAGCGGCGGCGAACACGTCGAGTTCGCCGGCCGAGCCGACAACCAGGACGTCGATGTCTTTGGGTGGTGGACCCGGTTGATCGGCGTAGCGGGCAGCCCAGGATCCGAAGATGATGACCTGGTCGACCGCTTTGAGCGCGAATTCTTCGGCGATGATCTCGACGGGTCCGAAGCTCATCATCAGTAGCTGCGTGAGTGGTGCGGTGGCAGGGTTTGCGGGATTCGCTGAATAGAGCCGGGTGCGTCCTATCTTGCGGTCGTGGATCAGCTCGACCTCCGCGAGGCGTTGTGCTTCGCGCTGCAACGTTGTGGGGGGCACGTCGAGGTGATCGGCCAGTTCGGAAAGGGTGAACTCCTGGTCTGGGTGCAGCAGGAGCCGAGCCAGAAGTTGGGCTTGGTGCCGGGAACGAAAGATCGGCAATAACACCGGGGCATCACTACGCATAGCTATGAAGATATAACCCATCTAAAGGTAGTATTGCGTAGGAAGGGCACCGGAACTCCGTTCGGCGGCGACCGCGAACAAAGCACCCCACCAGTTCGGACGCCAGTGGCCGCTCAGGGAACGAGAGGCCCCAGCGGCGTCTGCCGAATAACCCGGATCGTGCCGCCAGGATCCAACTGTTCGGTGACCAGATAGCCACCGCGTGCGTAGGTCCAACGGGTGGCGTTCGGCCCGCAGATTGAGCGGTCAGCATCAGCGCTGCCCAGCCAACATTCATTTCCGACTTCAGAAATGGGGCCTGGCCGCATCATGACGGTGATCTCTCCGGTGCCCAGGTCTTTGGAGACGTAGTTGTTGTCTTTGTCGACGTAGGTGACCGTGTCGGTGTCGGGTGGGCACAAACTGGCAACATCTCCATTCTCGGTGCCGATCCAACAACACGTGCCCGCGGGCCTGCTCGGTGGAGGCTTCGGATCAACATGGGCCACAGGCACACCCGTGCCAGTCACCAACTCACGCAACCCCGCCGGCCACGCCACCGCCGCCAGCCGCACCGCCCCACGCTTATCCGCACGGCTATACGCCGCCGCATGCTCAGTCAAACGCTGCGAATACACCCCGAAATCCGCCACCTTGGCGGTCACCGAACCCTCCCGAGACGCCAACCCCGCCGCCACACCCACCGCCGTCGGATAACCCATCGGACCATGACTTTCCGCGATCCGCTGCACCTCCACCACCGCCTGAGGCGCAATCAACGCCGCACGCGCCGCCAACGCCGCATACGCATCAGCAGAACCCAACAAATCCGCCGGAGAAACATCCACACCAGCCATCTCGTCGAGCCCCCCTTCCTCCGCATAACGGCGAAGCGCGATCGAAGCTGAAACCGAAAACTACGTCCACCCCAAGACACCGTCAACGGCTACGTCACTCAGGGTCACGCGATATTCCACCCGCGCCTTCCAGAGCTCATTTGCGCGAGCCGTTCAACGCTGGTGTCGACGAAAGACTCACCGCCAAGCCGTTGCGCGATCTTCCATCTGTGCGGCCGCCAGCTCGTCGAGCGCTGCATTCACGTCGTCGTTGGTCGGCGTCGTTCCCGACTCCGTACGACCCGTACCGAGCGCGACCCCATCCATATCCATCGAGAGCTCAGCCACACCAGCAGTATGCCAACGGACGGATCGCCTGCCGCGCGCGCAGATACGTGCATCGCCGGCACAGATCGAGCAAAATTGAGAAAATCGCAATAGTGCAGGTAAATCACCGGGCGTCGTCGACGAGGCGAGCTTCGCGTCCTGGCTGCGGTAACCGGTTTCCAATGTCGCAAGATCCTGGGACAATGATGCCCATGGGGACGATGGGGACGAAATCGAAGCTGGATATCGAGACTGGCCAGCTTGCGTCAGCGGGCGGCAAAGCGACCTCCACGCAAGCAGGCAGCGCGACCACGGCCCCCCCTTCACCACCGTCGACGGTCACCTCCCAGCTCGACGCCGCCCTGGCGCTGTTAGCGACCAGCTCGACGACAGCGTTGACGGCCGCCGACACCGCCGACGCCGCCGCCGCCACCCGCCAGCAGGCTGCGCTGACCCAGTCACCGCCGGTGTTCGTCGCCCAAGACCAACGAGGCGCCCAGGACTACACAAGGGCCGGCGCCTCCATGCCCACCCCAGTCATGGGACGCGGATCTACGGGCCTGGTACCGAGCTAACAGGAGTTATTGGAAATGTCGATCGCGCCGCCGCCACCGGTACATCCGTGGCCCGCGCAGCCTCCAGCGCCACCGTCCCCGCGGCGTCGATGGATCGCGATCGCCGCAGCCGGGGTAAGCGGCGCCATCGTGGCGGCCGCGATCACCGCCGTCATCATGGTCGCCACCACCCCGAAGCCTGCAAAGCCCGTCAAGCCCGCCGCCGCGCCGACGATGACCGTCACCGCCGCCCCAGCACCCCCACCCGCACCCCTGCCGACCGAGCAGGCCGACGCACAAACCTGCCACAGCTGGGGGACCGCTGACATGCTGGTCAGCGCGGCCGGCGCCGCCCAGGCCATCATTCCGCAGGGGATGACGTTCACCGATCCCGCTATCCAAGACCACCCGGAGTGGAAAGCCGGCGTGCTGCGGGCCGCCGACCTTTACCAACAAGCTGCTACCGCACTTGCCCCGGCACCGGGCACCAGCTCGATGCTGGCCCAGTTCGCCGACACCACAGCCAGCGCATTGCGCACCATGTCGGAGGCCTACAAGACGTTCGACCCTGATTCCGGCTACCCGGTCGATGTGTTCCGCGCCGGCCAGAAAGCCCTCTACTTCCTCTGCGAGAAGAAATGACGCGCCACGTTGAGCACGCCTGGCCCCCGCCGCCGCCTGCGGGGCCGCCGTTCCAGCCGTACCCTCAACCGCCCACCGAGGGCCGGCGGCGGCGTGGGCCGGTCGTGGCCGCCGCCTTGCTCGGCGCGGTGATCGCCGCGGTCGCCACCGCCGCGATCGCGGTACAGTCCCGGCCAAATCCGGCCGCGGCGCCGGCAGCGCACGCCCCGGTCACCGTCACGGTGCCGGCACCGAAACCTGCCGCGCCATCGCCGCTACCCACCGAACAGGCCAACCGGCAGACCTGCGACCAAGGCTTGACCCCCGCCGAGAAGTACATCGACGAGGCGCAGGCCGCGCTGGCGACGCTTCCGACCGGGATCAAGGTCGGAGAAGGTGTCGTCCCCCCAAACCCAGCGTGGAATGCCGCAGTCCAACGAGCCGCAGCGGCCTACGAGCGGGCAAGCGAAGTACTGAACGCAGGAATCGCCCCCGGTACAACCCCGATGTTGGCCGAAGCAGCAGCTACTGACGTTAAGGAGCTGCGCCTTCTCGCTGAAGCAAACAGGACCGACAGCTTAGTGATCGGCAATGCCATCGAGATCGCGAACGCGTCGGCGAGAACGATTGCCACTCTGTGTAACCGGTTTGCCCCGTAGCCCGGAAGGGATTGTCGAAGTTCATGTTTGGTGACTTGGCGATGCCGACCACGGAGCATTCGGCCGCGATCCTGGCTGGCTCGTGGCCATCGCAGTCGGTAACGGCGTGGTCGGGCTACTCGACCACCCTCGACGCCTCGGCGCGAAACCTGTTCAGCCAGCTGGACATTCAGCACGACATCAGGGATCTCCTTGCTCCGATGGAGGGCAATTTCATCGACGCGGCCCGCGGACTGGAAGCCACGCGCGAGACCGCGCTGGAGAACCGGATCGAGGCCTACCGGCACGTGTCCAAGCAGGCGTTGTGGGGCGCCAACGAATTGCATGCGACGAAAGCCGATTTGGTGGAGATCGTCAATAAGGCCGAGGAGGACATCCACTCCGCACGCCAAGCCGCCGCACAGGCCAAAGCTGCCAACCCGCTGGCGACGCCGCAGATCGACAGCCAGCTCGCTTCCACCGAAGCCGCGATTGTTGCTCGCGCAACGGCATTGGCGCGCGCCCGCGATCTCCAAGGTGCGGGCACCGTCGCCGCGTTAGCCGCCGACATCGGGCGGTGGACCGCACCCCACAAAACGCCGAGCGCCGGCGGCACACCGTCCCCGCCCGCGCCGCCACACGCACCCCAGCCCGCCCCGCCCGCACCGCACGGCGGCGGAGCCCGCACCACACCGGTCGACCACCATGGCACGACCCGGGAAAACCCTGCGTCAGGGCATGAAGGACAGGAGGGTCAGCAGGGCCACCAGCCGGGTAAGCAGTACCAGGAAAGTACGTGGCGTAAGCCCGAAACCGGCACCCACGGCCCAGGTAGCCCGTCTCCGCTGTCCAACACTCCCGGGACCGGTTCTTCGCCGTCCCCTGGATCGAGTGCCGGTAGCGGTCCCGGCTCGATGATCAACAGCTTGATGAAGCCCATGACTGGCGGCTCATCGCCGGCATCGTCAGCTGCTCGTGGCGGTGGATTGGGCAACCCCGGTGCTGGCTCGGCGCCGTCGGCGGGCCAGCTGGGCAACGCCAACGCGGCCTCGCCCAGTAGTGCCGCTGCTGCGGGCCGTGGCGGCGGTGGCGCAAGTTTGGCCGGGTTGGGGTCTGGTATTGCCGAAGTGTCCGCGCGGGCCGCCTCGGGGGCGATCAGCGGGGCGGCCAACGGGCTGGGCGCGGTCGGCGCCGTCGGTAACCAGGTAGCGCAGAATGTGGCCGCTGCTGCCGCGCAAGCCCCGGCGGCGGTTCCTTCGGCCACGCCGCCTCCGCCGGCGCCGCCGGGAGGCGGGGCGGCAGGTCCTCCGATGGCGATGATGCCGCCGCCGGCCGGCGGCCCGGGCGCGGTGACTCCGGTCAGCGGTGGACCGGGCGGTCCCGCGTCGCCGCCGGCGCCCGCTCCACCCCCGCCGGGGGGTGCGGCGGTCCCTGGCGGTGGTTCGCCGGCGGGCCGGCAGGTGGCGCCGATGGTGCTGTCGCAGCGGGGGACTCGGGGTGTGGGCGCTGACGGCGCCAGCGGTGAGGCGTTGGTGGAGCAGGCGATGGACGTGGGCCAGGCGGTGATCGCGTCCATGTTGACGCAGACGCTCGGTGTCGGCTACATCGGCATCGACTACGCGGTGTCGCTGATTTCGGAGCGCACCGGGTCGGTGTCAGCCTGGCTGGCCACCAGCGAAGGTGCTTCCTACATTCCGTTGGGGGTGCGGGTACCCGCCGATGTGCGTTTGGCCTTGACCGACCCCGTGATTGGGCATGACCTGTTCGAGAAGGCCGAGGCCGCCGGCGGGGCCAACGCCCTTGAGATGGTGGTGCGCCACGCTGAGGCGCGTGAGATGGCCGCCCCGGGGACCCGGGTGTTGGCGATCGCGTCGTCGCTTCCGATGGAGCAGATGGTCGACTGGGCGGCCGCGGTAGGTGCGCGGCCGGTGTCGGTGCTCGCCGAGCAAGCAGGCTCGATTGCGCCGGTGCAGGCGCCGCTAATGCATCGGTGTGCTGTAGCGATGCCGTGGGAGTGGCGCCAGGCCAACGCTTTTAACGATCAGCAGCGCCTGCAGGTCGCGGCCCGGCACATGCACATGGCCGCCCTCGCAGGGCACCTGCATGGTGCGGCGTGTGAGAACGTGATGCGGCAGTTCGAGCTCCGTCAGCCGATCGCAGATTCGTTGTGGGATGACGTGCGCACCGAGCGGTTCATGGCGCTGGTCGATTACGAGTTGGAAATGCAAACCCAGGGGCAGGGCGGGTCGGATCCGGCGCGACTATTGGCGTCGGCACGAGCTGCCGAGGTGATCGAGTGTCTGCGTAACTACGACACAGCCGAAGGATGCGCGGATTTGTTGTATGCGGCCAGATTGGCGGGCGCACCGCTGAATCCGGTAGCAGCAGTCGTCTAAGAGGGGAAAGCTGTTTTGGCAAACGTCAACGTCAATCCCGGTGATCTGATCAGCGCCGCGGACTCATACGCCGCGCTGGCGGCGCGGGCGGCGCAGATCTCCCCGCAAGCGGGCGAAGAGATCCAGCGTATCGCCGCTACCCACGGTCCGATGGGATATCCCGTGGCGGTGGGGATCGCTGCCGGGCTGGCCGAGCGTGAGGGCCCGCTGATGGCGAAAGTCACTGACTTCGGGACATATTCGCAGCGATTCACCGAACATGCGGCCGCCTACACCGGCGCGGATGCGCGTGGGGCAGCGCAGATCAGGGCGGTGGACTTCACTACCGAAACACCGCGCACACCGGGCAACGGTGCGGCGGTGCCGTTGGATAACAACAGTCCGAAGGACTCGAACAAGCCTGGCTGGAACATCGGCGACCCGCGGCATTCGCCGTGGGTGGCAGGACCCAACGGGCCCAAGCCCCCGCAGGGACCAGGTGCCCCGCGCTGGATCGAGATCGGCCCCGGTTCAGGGACTTACGTGCGCGCTGACGAAGTCCCAGGTGCCATCATCAAGAATCCCGGTGAACTCGGACCGTCACCGTTCTACGACGATTCGGGCAATCCGGTCATCTATCTCGAGCTGGGACCCAATACCGGCGTGTGGGCGCCGATCACTGATTTCCCGGGCGCGCAGTTCCCGCCGCCGCACACGTTTGGGCCGCCGGGGACATCGGAATACATTCCTGGGTCAGGTGTTTGGGTGCCGCGTGACTCGTTGATCCCCGAGCCGTTGGCGCCGCAACCGGTTCCGCCGCGAACCGTCACTTCCGGGGCACCTCACTAAGCGAGGGCGCCCGCGGGTGTCACTTACCTGCTGAGGTCCGCGCGGGATTTCTGCGGTTCGGCTCGACCCGTTGATGACCGATGAGCCGGTGAATCGAGCATTGTTGGCGGTGTCGTCGTTCTGCACAGCTTCAGGTTTCGGCGAGATATCGAGTCGATGGCGGCGTGACCTGAACGTCCCAGCGTCCGTGACCAACTGAATAAGCATCCCACCGCGGCAGCGAAGCGTGCATCGAAAATGGCGCGACGTGCTTGTGCGGCATGGGTACGGTTGCCGAATGGCCGATGAGGAAGACGAGGTAGCCGACGACAACGAAGCTCTCCATCTGCAGTGGTGGTATGACCTCGATCGGCCATTCCTCGCCGAGGTCGGTCTACTTTCAGCGCGACCGAGCTACTCAACATTGCTGGTTACCGACGACGGCGTCTTCCCAGTCACCCTGCGTCTTCCGGAAACACCGGACGAAGAGCGAGGACTTGCGAATTTCCTTGCGCCTCCGCGCGATTGGCGGGTGACACCGCGCGAACCCGATGAGCGGTGGGGCACCCACTCCCGGCACGATGCGCTGGGTTTCAATGGCGTTGCCATCAAGCGGCTCGCGTTCACCATTGACGCCCACTCCGCGCTGGTGGATCCCGAGATACGCCGCGAGTGGGGGCAAGAGCTTCTAGCGCAACAGATCCTCCACCACATCGATGATTGGTGGGACAACGTCCGAACGTGGTTGGAGATCGCAACCAACCAGCGACTTGTACAAATTGGTCATGAAAACGACGACTGGCTAAACCCCCACAAAAGGACGTCGATATGGGCTGGCGGTGAAACCGGGCGACCGGATGAGTTGAGGGTTGGGGGAACAGTTATTCGGGGGCCCGAGCGTGTTATCGGTGTTACGGCGGAAATTCTGCAGGACTGCGCGGCGCTTGCGGCGACCCCACCGGCCCTGGCATGGAGGCTTTTACGCGACGCGCGCGCCCTCCAGAATGCCGATCAACTGCGCCGCGCCGTCATCGACGCCGCCACAGCGGCAGAGCTCGCCGCGACGAAACGGATAGATGACCTACTCGCCAACGAAGCCGATCCGAAACGGCAGGAGATTCTCCGGAAGGCCAAAACACTTGGCCGGAAGGCGAAAGCCCTGGAAAAAGTGGGCGAAGAGCTTCCGGCTAACTTTTACATCGATCTGGTGGACAGGCGTAATGATGCCGTGCACGAGGGCATCGAAGTGCGCTACCCCGAATGGGAGGCTGCGTTGCGCGCAGCCTTGGCGCTTGTCGAACGTGTCTTCCCGCTACCGACGGCGCCCGGTTCTAGCGGACCGCTGACTTGCAATTGGTCTCGCACCACACGACCAGAAACGTATGGCTCTCGTCCTGGCAGTAATCGGTTCTAGAGCAGACGATTCCGTGATGGTGCGTCAGCATGGTCGACCAGGTGGCGGTCTCGTCGAGAGGCAGCAGCGACGAAGCGGGCGTTTCGACGACAAGGCAATATGGATTTGACGCCATATGCTGTTGATGCCATACTGTGCCTGTGGATGTCGATGCTCCCGAGGAGTTCTTCGACTGGCTCGACCGGACAGAAGCCAAGGCACGCAGCGGAAACGAGCCCGCGCGGCGGCTCCTTGCTCGCGCCGTCGATGCCTTGGCACAACTGCGGGCCCTCGCCGCAGCGCCCCAGGCGGAAACGCCGGACCTAAAACGGGTGCGCCAATCTCGGCACTACCCCGTTTGGCGCACCTCTCACCCCTACGATCGCGACATCGCTTTTCGGCTCATATGTTGGTTCCCCCCGAGAGCTCCACAGTGGTGGTCGCTCTCTTCGGCGCCGATAAGGCGCAGATGGGGGATGTCTTTTACGACAGTGTCGGGGCCCGGGCTGACGCCGCGGTCCGGCAGTGGATAGTTCAGAAAGGAACAGATGATGAGTGATACCGCGCGCACCCGCTTTCGGCGAGCCAACGGACGTATCGACGAGCTGGTCAACGATCCACTGATCGCCGAGGACGTGGCCCGCTACGGCGCCGAACGTGAACACACCGATCGCGTCTACGCACGCGGCCTGGCCGAGATCCGTAAAGCCAGTAACCTCACGCAGCAACAACTCGCAGTGCTGCTCGAAACAGACCAGGGCACCGTCTCGCGGATTGAGCGACGAGACGACTTGCTGCTGTCGACGCTGCGCGACTATCTGGAAGCAGCAGGGGCCCATCACCCGCGGATCGTGGTGGAAAAGGACGGTGTCGAAATTGCACTGGACTTGAACACCTTCGACCGAGGGATGTCGACATAGCGTTAGTGCTAAGTGGCATTGGCCCGCCAGCGGTCAAGGGATAGCCACAGGGCTACGGGTGCGGAAAGATCGCTTCGATACGGGGGCCGTCCGAGGACCAGAACACCTTGTACGGCGGGTGAGCAATCACGGGCAGACGCAGACGGATTCCCTCTTTCGTGGTGATGGCGGTCGAAAGTGCGCGAGCTTGTCCGGGGAGCCTGAAGATTAGCTCGATCGTGTCGAGGACGGCGTTGTAGAGATCAGCGTCATGGTGCTGTTCGAGCTCATCGAGTTGGGAATCAGCAACTTCGGAATACTCCGCAATACTCATCTAGCGACGTTGGCGGGTCCGGCGAACCGTCGAGGATGCGGCCGCCCTGGTGAGCAAGTTGCGCAATTCCGAATCCGAGTCGTATTCCTGCTGTGCCTCGGTGATGATGCGGGCGGGTTGCAGCAAGATGCTGCCATCTTCGTTGACTCGCATCAGGAAGCGCTGATTTGGCTGGCCCGGTAGCACAGCGCGGCTTCGAGCATCGGTTTCGATCAGAGCTGGTTCCATACCAGTATCCTAATCCCATTTTCCCAAAGTGGGACTCTCGAAGCCAATCAATGTCGCAAGGCGGGCGACGGCCGCGATCAGCGCATCGTCGCAGGGATCACGATTTGCTCCATGCGCGCAATGATTTTCAGGTGAGTGATATCAACACGCGCTGGTTCGTTGCGCTTCGGTGCTCAGCTGGCCCTCGGTAGGCCAAAAACCTGCGCTGTCGTTGGAGTCGCGCCGTTAGGCTGGGGGTATGACCGATCGAGACGAGTTGCTGCGTGGTCATCGAGGCTCAGTAGGCGAACGAAGCGAACCCCGAGCGGCAGGAATTGTTCGCTCTGGCCGCCGCATGTGCGACGGTTCGCCGAGCGCGGCATCGGCGATACGGCGTTGAGTCCTTCCGTCGTGCCGGGCGTAATTGCCTGGCCTTTGATCGTGTTCATGACGCTGGTGCTAGAGGGGCGCTATCGCTGGTTTAACACCAATCTCTACGAAAAGTATTTCAATAGCACGCTGGCTTTCCTGCTGGTGGCACAAATTCTTCGGGAGCATCGGGTACAGGATCTGCTCGTCGAATCCTCATTGATGACCAGACCCGGTGCGTGGCAGCTAAGTACTGCTGTGATGGGGTACAGCTTCGCAGAGATGATCGGGTTCAGCTTGTTGTGGTCGGGCACGTCTGAACGCGAGACGCGCCGCAAGCAGCGATATTATCGGTTAGCGGCAGTTTGTTTCATAGTCGCTTTTCTTGCCTGTGGTACGCGCGCTCGACTTGACCACAAACCGCTGGAGTTGTTGAAGGGCTGGGACTCGCTGACCACGCTGACTTGCGTGACGGCGATGCAGGTTGTTCTGGCCGTTCGTCTGATTTGGAATGCTGTGTCCGCGTTGCGATCAACGTGCAGCCGCCGGGAACGCTGGGTGGCGCGCGGCATCTTGGTACTAGGGGTCTTGGGCGCCTGGTTCGTGGTGCAGGAGGCTGTGCTGCAGTTTTGCGATCAGCGCGGCTGGACGCACACGGTGGTCTACCGGCAGCAGTCTCACTCGGTTGGATTGTTTTTTGCCATTTTGGCGCCCTTTGTTATTGCTGCGGTACCGGTGGCCATCAAACTCCTAGGGGTGGTTGGCCTGGATCCGGTCAGCCGCAGCTGGGCCAGGTTGCAGCCGCTGCGGTTGGCCTTAAGGACGGTGGCGCCAGAGTGTGCCTACGACCTGGCCGGTGGCGAGGGGAGTCGCCGCAGGTCGGCCCTTGAGCTGCGTTTGACCGTGGTCGAGATCCGTGACGCTATTTTGCGGTTACGTCCCTATTTTGAGGAAGTTGATGAGGAGGCCGTGGCCGGTTTTCTTGAGGGACTTCCGGCGGTTCCGCCGCGGGATCGTGACGGGGCGATCGCAGCGGTGCGGCTCGCCAACGCTGCTGCAGCGAAGGCCGCCGGCGTCACGCCCCAGGTCGTTGAAGGCAGCAATACAGCTCCGACCGTGAAGTCGGATGCAGCGACGCTGGAAGAAGAGGTAGCAGAGCTCGTGACGATCGCGAAATGGTGGCCGTCGGCAAGCGTAGCGGCGAACTCCCGGGAATCGAAAGTGAAACCAGTGCCATGACTTCTCCTGTGCCCACACCGATTCCGCACTCTCGACTCAGGTTGCCTGTGCTGGGTGATCTTTTGACCATCGACTTCACCAGTCCCGTGTTGGGAACGACCGTGAAGTTATCGCGTGCCGAGGACGGCATCTTCGAGCAACGCATCTTCAATTTGTCCGCGGTCGCGCTCGCCAATGCTGAATTAATCGAGGAGGTGAACGACGAGTCTGTCTGGCAAAAGCATGTAGGGCCACTGGTGGAAAAGCTTCGCATGACCTTGGGCGACGGACTGTTCACCGCGTATAACGACGAGCCCAGTTGGCGCAAGGCCCACAATATTTTGATGCCTGCGTTCACGAAGGCTGCGATGACGCACTATCACGACAGCATGGTGGTGACGGTACGAGAACTGCTGGAGGCGTGGCACATCCACAGCGTTGAGCAGACGTGGATTGACATCCCCGCCCAATCCAACAGGCTCACCGTGGAGATCATCGCGCGGGCCGGGCTCGGCCATTCTTTCGGCGGCCTGGATGACCCCAGCGAAAACGCTGCCTTCAGCGCGGCAATTATCAGCGAGTTGGGTTACGTCAGGCGCGCGATGCGCGTTGATCCCATTCCGTTGTGGGATAAGCTATTTGGGAAAAGGCGCCGCGCACAGCACGAAATGGATCGGAACTATATCCGCGGTCTGGTCAACGATATCGTCCAGGCTCGTCGAGACCGGTTGCCTGCGGGCCAACGTCAGGACATGCTGGAAGCCATGCTGCACAGCGCGGATCCAGAGACCGGTGAACGCCTGGCCGCCGAGAACATCGTCAATCAGATTCTCACGCTGATGGCCGCCGGTAGTGAAACCTCTGCGAACACATTGTCTTTCGCGTTGCACTATCTGGCTACTAACTCTGAGGTGGCCGCAAAAGCCAGGGCGGAAGTCGACCAACGATGGCCTGGGCGAACCTTTCCTGAGATCGAGTTCGGCGACATCGCCAAGCTGCGGTACCTGCGCCGTGTCGTCGACGAAACCCTACGGCTATGGCCCGTGGCCCCCGGCTATTACCGCCAGGCTCGGCGCGACACCACCCTCGGCAACGGCAAATACCATTTCCGACAAGGGGATTGGGTCGCGGTCGTGCTGTTGGCCGCGCACCGCGGGCCCGGGTGGGGTGAGGACGCCGACACCTTCAACCCCGACCGGTTCCTACCGGAGAATCTGCGCAAGTTGCCCGCGCACACGTACAGGCCGTTCGGAACCGGCCCCCGGGCATGCATCGGGCGCCAATTCGCGCTGCATGAGATCGTGCTGGCCCTCGCCGCGATCCTGCACCAATACGAACTGCAACCACAGCCGGGCTATCGCTTAGAGATCGCTGAAACGCTGACCCTCAAACCCGCCGGCCTCCAACTACGTCTGCATCCGCGCCACTGACGTGAGTATCTTTCCGCTGACTCCGCCGCTGGTGGTTGCGCGCGCCGTACTCGCTGCCAGACGCCGTGTTCTGGATCTTGCCGATGCCGCGTTACCGGGGGAGTTCGCGCTGTTTCTGGACATAGCGTCGGCGTTGCAGCGCCCGAAGATCGCCGGCGTTCTCGTGTCCTCAGGGTTGGCTGATGCTCTGGGTAGTGACGCGCGCGATCCGGTCGATTTGGCCCATCAGTTGGGGCTGGACCGCGATGTGACGACCAGGATCGTCGAGGCCGCTGTCGCCTCGCGGCTGATGCGACGAAACCGTCGGGGCCGCGTGCGCTTGACCAGGGTCGGGGCGCCGCTGCGCCGGGATCACCCTAAATCGATCGCCTCATGGGTTGCCTATGCTGCGCATCCCGACACGTCGGCGGCTTTTGCTCATATGGATGCGCAACTGCGTGAGGGAGCCCAGATCTCTGGATATGACCGGGCATTCGGCAAGTCGATGTGGGAGTACTTCGACGATCACCCCGACGTCGGTGCAGTGTTCGCCGATGCCATGCGTCAGCTCACGGAGTTCGACCTTGCGGGCATTCTAAGGACCTATCCCTGGCCCGCACATGGGGTGATCTGCGACGTTGCCGGCGGGAAGGGCCACCTGCTTGCCGCCATTCTCGAATACCGGCCCGAGGCGCGCGGGATCCTGCTCGATGCACCCGAGATCATTGCGCAAGCCGACGGATTTCTGCGTGATCGGGGAGTAAGTAATCGCATCGAGCGTCGCGTGGGCGATCTATTCGGCCAGTTGGACGCTCAGGCTGACCTCTACACGATGAAGTGGATCATGCACGACTGGAGCGATGACGTGTGTCGCGACATTCTCAAACGTGTACGCGCCACCATGCCGTCCGGCTCCACGCTAGTGACCATCGATTTGCACCATGAATCCCGGCACCCGAATGCACTGACGTCGACGGCTGATGTGCTGATGCTGGTGACGTGTGAAGGTGGTCGGGAACGCTCACCGCAGCAGGTGCATGCTTTGATGCGCGAGGCGGGACTCACGCCGGGGCGAGTGCGCCACTTTGGGCCGACGATGATGGTGGAGGCCACCGCCCCTTAGTGGGAGCCGAAAAAGGCGCGTCTCATTGTCGATTCTTTGGCGCCGGCCTCGGCGGCGGCGAGTAGGACGAGGTGAGTGAACATTTCGGCTTCGCGTTCCTCCAGGGAGCGGACGACCTTTGCCGATGGCCGCAAGGTTGCCGGTGCGGACTGGTCCACGTTCAATGACCAGGTTGGCGAGTGCGTCGGCCAGGCTGGGAAGTGATGGCTGCTGGACCACCACCTATGGGGTCACCGCCCACCCCGTCGCCGTCGCTTTGGACGCAGCAGATCAACGTAATCGACAATGGTTATGCGTCGTGAAGGCAGGAAATCGGGCAACACAAAGTACGACGGACCGATGCGCGTGCTGTTCCCCTCGCTGCTGGGATCGGGATCGGCACCCTCAGCCCAATCGTCATCCTCGTCGGTTTGGCCCCGTTGCGGAGGCACGATTCGCCCCGGTGAGGGTTCGACCTCGGGGAGGGCGAGGTCGGAAAGAATTAAAGATTCGAAGTACATAGACGAGGCTGTGATAAGGGCGGAGTCCGCACTGTATTCTTCGTCGCCGCGCGGCGGACTCGGATTTGTTACCGAAACCACGGACGAATCAGCAGCCAAGTCGGCAGTTTCCAGAATGCCCAAGATCTCCTGCTGCAGGGTGCGGAAGTCTTCTTCGTCAAACCCGGTGATAATCGGGAGTTCCCAGAAGGGTGGGGCATCGCTACCGTGATCGTCGAGGATTTCACGAATCGCCACGTCAAACATCCGCAGTGCTGTGAAGCTCAGATTCCAGCGCACGGTCGGAGTGTCACTGTCGCCTACTTTGGTCGCCAACAGCAATTCGTTGGGCGTAGGCGAACCCAACGCCTCCTTCAAGCGAAGGTACGCCTGTTGCTGTCTCATGTCGCGCGGGCGGGGGGCTGGCCGGTTGTCGGACATCCACAGGGACATGTATCGATAGGCATGCTCGGTGTGGCCCGTTCGGGCGAGAATATGGTTTCTGTCCACCGCTTGACCAAGTTCCCGACAGATTGTTTTCAGGAGCTGAGAATCCTGAACAGAGATATCGACGATGGCACCATCGCCCGACTCTGCCACTGTTACATAAAGCATGACGTCAATAGGTATAGCCACCGAGCGGGAATCACAAGTCGAATCAAGGCGGCTAACGTGTTTACCAGACCGATGATCAAGATTCTGACCACGATGACCGCCGGGCTGGGTATCGCCCTGGCCTCCGCTGCCCCGGCTGTTGCCGACGGGTCGGGCTTCATCAGCTCGGTTAGGGAGGTGGGCGACATTCTCAAACGTGTACGCGCCACCATGCCGTCCGGCTCCACGCTAGTGACCATCGATTTGCACCATGAATCCCGGCACCCGAATGCACTGACGTCGACGGCTGATGTGCTGATGCTGGTGACGTGTGAAGGTGGTCGGGAACGCTCACCGCAGCAGGTGCATGCTTTGATGCGCGAGGCGGGACTCACGCCGGGGCGAGTGCGCCACTTTGGGCCGACGATGATGGTGGAGGCCACCGCCCCTTAGTGGGAGCCGAAAAAGGCGCGTCTCATTGTCGATTCTTTGGCGCCGGCCTCGGCGGCGGCGAGTAGGACGAGGTGAGCGAACATTTCGGCTTCGCGTTCCTGCTCAGCGACGAAATGCCCACGCCCGAAGATCCTTTGAAGCTTCGCGGGATCGAAGTCGGGCAGTGTTTCGCGGCATAGGTCCAGGTGAAGTTGCGTCAGCCGGGTCCGGGTGTCGCATTGGTTGGCGTGGCCAAGCACCATGTGGCCGACTTCGTGGCAGATAATTTGTTCGATGTGGTGGTGGGAGGTTCCACCCTCGTAGAGGATGAGATCCTCGGCGTCGGTGATAAACCACAGTCCGCACGGGCTGCCTCGGAGCGTGGCGGTGTTGACCGGAACCAACCGGATTGGACGTCGCTGCCGGTTCGCCAAATTGTCAACGAACGCTTGGACATTCCACGGCACGGGAAGCGGAAGTTGACCTACGAGGTTGCGCAGTTCGGCGTTAGAGATGGTCACGGCCTGAACTTTCGCCAGAGTCGTCGACGACCGGTGGTAGCTTCTCGAGCTGGCGTATCTGGTCGGCCATAGCTGCCAGGCTGTTGATGGATTGGGTGGTGAGCCCCTGGGCGCGCATGGCAAGGCCACGCACACCGTTATCGCGCAGCGCCTGAATCCAGTTAAGTTGCGCGTCGATGCCAGGGTGCTCGCCGGGTTCGATCAGGTAATACGCTGATACGCCGAAGAATTCGGCTATCGCGCGTAGGTGCTGAACGGTCGGGTTGGTTTTGGCTCCGGTGCGCAGCTGCCATAGGTAGGTTGCGCTAATGGAGACGCCGGTCTGTTCGGCGATCGCGGCCGCGGCGGTGGCGTTGGACATCATTGGTTCGGACGGCTTGCGCATGACGTCGAAGAGCCTGTTGAGTTTCACCGACAGTTCAGAGGAGCTGTCGGAGGGTTCGTCGCCGACGGTGCTGGGCAGTGCCGCCTCGTCTCCCACGGTTATCCTTCCGGTTGCACTGACTGTACCCGCAGGGCGCCTGCCCCACGGATTCGCCGTCCACGTGAACTGATGATAGCAGCCTACTTGCTTCCTTAGTCATCCGCCTATATAAACGGCGACATGGTGGATTCATCAGCGCTCCGCCCGCTCGCCATCCATCGCGAGCTGCGATCGCGGTTGCGCGACAACGTGGCGACACGAGGGGCGATGAGGGTCATCGGTTCGCGCGGGCCGGCAGCGGCGCCGACTCGGCGAGAGCGTGCCCGGAGGCGGGAAGCGCCGCGTCGAGCAACGGCGGCTGCTCGAACACCGCACATATTGTTATCTAATCGTTACCAAAAAAGTGTCGTCTCGACCTTTGCTGAGTTTCGTGACTTTGGCGCGCTGACCTGCTGGAATCTGTATGTGCACTCGCAACGCATCGGGGCGATTCCACGTCGACCAGGAGGACTTCGATGACACAAACAGCGCTAGCTTGCTGGCCTTTCGGTGTCGCCCCATCAGCCCACACCGCGTCCCCTACCTGCGCCAGGTATCGCAGGAACATCCGTCACGAACTACCAGTAGGTGGATCGCCGAGTTTGCTGGTGAAGCCTCGGTCGTTAAACCGAGGTTCCAGCCGGGCGCTGGCGTGCGCGGCTGTACGCCGCCCGATACTCCTCAACACTGATATCCAGGCACGCAGCCAGCTTGGCGGCGTTGGCCTCAGTCAGTCCAAGGTCGGCGCGTTCGATACCGCGCAACGTCGTGGTGGCAATCTTGGCCGCTGCTGCCAACTGTGGTTGCGTCATGCCCCTGATAACGCGCCAGTCACCGGGGTAGCGCTCCTCAGCGGCCACCGTGACCACATCCCCGATCGGAGCGCCGAGGATGTTCATTACCCGCGCCAGCAGATCGACCTGCGGGGTCCCGCGGCCAGATTCCCATGCGTGCACGGTCGACTGTCCAACACCAGCCAGCCGAGCGAGGTCGCTAACACTCATGCCGCGCTCCTGGCGGACGGTCGCGAAGGCATGCGGATCGAATCCGCGCAGTACGCGTCTTGTCATGCGAGGCCCGCGCCGAGGTCCATAGTCAGACAGATTCACCGAGTTCTCCCAAATCCTGTCAAAGCTGCTGTCATAGACAGCTGTCTTATCCTAGAGTACGGTGTGCTTATCGATCTTACGAAGAGGAGCGATTCGGTGAAATTGCCTCGCGCACTTGCCCAGCGCCCGACACCGCAGATGCCTGACCTTCCTGGCTTCGAGCCGTGTTTTGATCCTCTTCCGGTGTCGCAAGGGCATCAGCTGCCGCCTGCGGTGCGGCCCCTGTACTGGTGGGCGGCTGCACTGCGCACCGAGGGGGACGTGGTGGTCGACATGCGGTTCGACCGATCGTCGATGGTTGCGACGGTCGTGGTGCGCCAGGCGTCGTATCGGTTGACCAGCGTCGTGCGCCGGTGTGAGGACACTGCGTGCATTCCGCAGAATCTGCCGGCGTTGATGGCGGAGGCGGTGTGGCGGCTGGGTGCGCTCGGGTGGGCCGGGGAATTCGCTGCTCTGGTTGACCGGATGCGTGCTGCGGGGGTGGTCGCGCGACCGGCCGCGACGGGCAGGTGCGTCAAACCTATTCCCCTGTGGTTGCGTCAGCCTGATACCGAGGTGCGCGTCGCCTATTGGTGGGCGATGAAGCTCATCGAACATGGGTGGCGGTTGCATGCGTGCGGGGATGCTGTTGCCCGGCATGGCTTCATTGCCGAAATTCTCACCACTGGCGCAGAGCCGCTGCTGGTGGTGTTTCCCGGCGATATGGCTCACGACGGGTCAGAGGCCTCGGCGTTGGCTCGACATCTTGCGCGGCTGGGACGCGGCCAGCGGATGGTCGTGCAAACCATTGTTGATCATGCGGCGAAGAAGACAGGCCGGGTGATCTGAAGTGTTGTTTCCACAGGGCTTTTTAGGGGCGGTGGTAGCGCTGCTGCTCTAGTGGTGTCGCCGACGGCGGCGCGTGGTTCTGCACATTTTCATAGCGATGACCCTGTCCCAGATGCAGAGAAACCCCCCGAAGGGGGTTGCTCTTGGGTTGGACGAGAAGTTGCGACCTTCGCGTCCAGGGTCTCCCCGAGTGAGAAGGAGATGACTTTGCCAAGTCGATCTCAGGGTAGAGGCTACCCCATAACCGAATCAAGGGTTGCGGCCCGAAACCGCGGAATTGCCGCCTTGACGTGCGATAACGCGTCGCGTCACGGTGCAGCTGCGACCCGAGCGATACCGGCTGCGCCGGCTTGCTGGTCGCCCTCGCTGTTCGATGACTGCCCGTTGTGCGGCAAGCCGCCGATCGAGCCGGTCCGCGTGGAGGGCCAGCTGGCCTGCCGAGGTTGCACCGGGGCGTGCGTGGTCTGCGGGGCTGCGTGCATACCGGGCGACGATGCGTGCGGTGAATGCGCGCGGTGCTTGCGGATGCAGATGGTGCCGGCATGAGGACCCCGCATCTGCTGGCCGGCTCGTGCGCCTCGGCGGATCCCGAGGCTGCTTTCCGGCACGCTGAACTGGCTATTTGGGACGAGCTCGTGGACAGCTTGGCGCGCTATCCGCGCCCGTGGCGATCGGCCGAAGAAGGCGCGATGGTCCTGGGAGAAGAAGTCGACGAGTTGTGGGATGACGTGCGCGGCAACCGGATTGGGTGTGCGCGCGCGGAGGCTGCGCAGGTCGGGGCGATGGCGGTGCGTTTTTTGGTCGAGGTGTGCGAGCCCGGTGGTGCGATCCGGCAGCGTTGCCGGGATGCGCTGGCTGAGCAGGGCCGGCGGCGCGGTGAGGTCGGGCCGCGGGGTCGTGCGCTGGCGTCGAGCCATGAGGGTTTCGGGTTCCTCAAGCGCGAGTTCGACGCGTTGTGGTGCGCGGTGTGTAGCGGGGAGTCGGCGCGATCGGCGGCCCAGCGCGTGGCGGCGGGGGCGGTGCGCTTCATAGCCGAGATCGGTACGGCGCCGGCGGGAAGGTTGGTGCGATGACGCTCAGTGGTCAGCTGTGGCGGCGCAAAGCGGTGTGCTTTGTGGAGATGCCCGATGCCCCCGAGGTGTGGACGCCGCCGCGTAAACCTCCTCTGGCGGTTCTGGTTCCGCTGGAGCAGATGTGTCAGCGGTGCCCGGTTCGGCGGGAGTGCGCGCGTGATGCGGTCGCATCCGAGGCGGAATGCGGCATGTATGCCGGGGTGTGGGTGCCGGAGCGCAAGGAATCCAACGGGTGGTCTCCGGCCATGGCGAAGTTGTGTGAGGTCGCCGGCCTGGACCCGGGGGATCTTGGTTTCGGTGTGGCGGTGGGGGTTTCAGCATGAGCGCTCCCCGGTTCATCGCGCCGCGGCGGCCGCGGCCGACTGATTTTTCGGCTGTGACGTGGGCGGCGCGGCTGCATCTGTGTGCAGTGGACGAAGAGCCTGAGGTCCGGCGGCGGCACATTGCCGCGCTGCTGGCGTTCACGCCCACGGTGGTGCGCGTGGACACCAGGATGAGGATCCGGTTCGAGCACGGGGCGACGGCGTTGTGGCTGAGCCAGGTGCTCGCGCACAAGGATGTCGCGTTGGCCGATGTCAGCACCGACGGCGGCGCGGTGACTATCTCGAATCCGCAGATTGTGCTGGGCCGATACGGGTTTCGGGACGGCCGCTGGGTGTTCGGGCGTGATCCCGCCGCGGTGGTCGGGGTGAGCCGCGGTGCGGTGCATGCGGCGGCGACGTTTAGTCGGCGTGGCATGCAGGTGCTGTGCCCCAGCGCGCCGATGATGCTGACGTTGGCGGCGCTGCTGGCACGGTTGGGGATTAAGGCGCAGCCCAGTGCTGGTGAACCTCGCGCGTTGGTGGGTCCCGGGCGGGTCGTGGACGCGTTGGATCGGTTGGGGATCGCCAATGTCGGTGCCCAGTACCACCTCATGCGTGAGTCGAACGCAGGTGATGGGCTGTGAGCACGATCGTGGGGGACAGGTGGATCGCTCACCGCATCACCGCGCACCGCATGCACGCCTCGGGTGCGTCGCGGGGGGTCATCGCCGAGCATCTTGGGGTTACCAAGCGTTCGGTGTCGCGGTATCTGAATCTGCCGTGCCCGGATCGTCCGGTGCCCGACAGCGATGAGGTCGAGCTGGCCAGCTTTTACATGGAGGGGGCGTGCGGGCATTTTCCTGAATTGAATTGGGCCAGCCGCAGTTTGCTGATGCAGGCCGAGGTCAAGGAAGTGTGCAAGCACTGCCCGGTGTTGGCGAAATGCCGCAGCTATGGGCTCACCAACGGGCGCCACGACGTCGGCGTGTGGGGTGCGATGACCCTGGCGGAGCGGCAGCGCGAGATCCGTAGGCGTCAGCAGACCGGGTCGCGGCCGGGGCGTGACGATGTCGCGGGGGTGGCTTGAGATGACGATGATGCTGGATCTGCACCTGCGTTCTACCGCGCAGTTTTCGGCTGATCGGCGCTACCGGTACCGGTTGGGTCGGCGCTGGGGGCCGGGCCCGGCGCTGATGTTCGTTTCGCTGAACCCCTCGTCGGCCGGCGAGCACATCAACGATGCCACTATCCGCCGCGACATCCGGTTCGCCCGCGGCTTCGGATATGACGCCCTTAGTGCGCTGAACTTGTATGCCGTGCGGTCGACTGACCCGAAAGCGATTGCTTGCGTGGATGATCCGGTCGGGCCGGACAACGATGCGTATCTGGATGCTGCGGCGGCCGAGCACGAGTTAGTCGTGTTCGCGTGGGGATTCGGCGCCCAGGCGCAGCGTGCGCGGGCGGTGGCGACGCGGATTTGGCGGATCTGTCGCGGCACTGGTGGCACCGTGGCGGTGTTGGGCTGGACCCAAGGTGGTCAGCCGCGGCATCCGCTTTACATGCGCGCCGATACCCAGTTGCAGTGCTTATCTGCCGGTGCGCATTTGAGTTTCCTCGACGTCGATGCGCGGTGGTCGGACTTGTTGTCTGACAGCGCAGTACTGGAGGGGCCCGCTTCGGTCGGCGCAGGTGTGCGGTGAACGCGGGCCTGCACAGTTTCGCCGTGGGTGCCTCAGCTGGGCTGAAGCCTCGGTGGCATGCGGTCAATGTCGCTGCGCTGCGGGCGCGCAAGGAGGCCGCGCGTGAGGACCGGGATGGCCACCGGGTGCAGGAGTACTCGGTGTGCGGGCTGCCGTGTATGTCGGCGGCCCGGCTCGGGGCGTTCACTCCCGGTAACCCCTTGTTTGAGGAGGGGGGCCGCTGCGAGCGTTGCGGCTGGGTGGTGGCGGTGAGCTGCGGAACTCTCGATCAGGAGATCGACGGGTATACCCCGGTCGGGGTGGCGCGGCAGATCATTGCTGAGGCCGGGCTGGATCCGGATCTGTTGCCCACGATCTTGATTGCGATCCTGGCCGATGCTCCGCCCGGGCTTGATGGGGAGTCGGGTCACCGTTCGGATCTGCTGGCCCATGCCGCGGCCCACCGGCCGGTGATCCTCATGTGTGAGCAGTGCAGCCGCACCGGGTGTTGCACCGAGGTGCATGGTCCGTTGGCGGCGACATGCCCGCATGCCTCGGTGATCTGTGGGGCGTGCACCTTCACTGCAGGCACCTGGGCAGGGTGGTGGGAGGGTGCGGCCACCGGCGACTGTGATGTCGCGGCGCCGTGCTCGGTGCTGACCGAGCTCGCCTATGTCTACGGCATCATCACCCGTCCCACTGGGGTCGCGGACCCGTGGCGTGAGCCGGTGTCTCATGGGCAGCTCTAGGAGGGTGCGGCCACACACGCTGGCTCGCACGTGCAGGTATCTCGAATTAGCGGTTTTCGCAGCGGGTTTGGCTGTTTCAGCGGATAGGTGGTCGTGATGGGTTCGCTTCGAGAGGGTTCCTGCGGGTGCGGGTGGATCGTGGTTGACCCCTCTGGCTCACCGTATGCCTGGTATGGATCGGCGCTGGCCTGTGATGAGGGGGCGGTGTGGACGGTGTTTGAACCCGCCCCTGATGTGCGCGCGCAGCTGCTCAGTGCGGGGTGGTCGGTGCGGGCGGGGTCGGGCGTGGAATTGTTCGGTGCTGCCGCGGCGTCGAAGGTGTCCGCGTGAGCCCGCTCAGACCCGCCGGTGGGCGCCGTCCCGGCCGCGGGTCGCGGTCTGCCCTCATTGCGGGTGAGCCTGTGCGGCGCCACGATTCGTGCGCAGTGTGTGGCGGTGCGATCACCTACTATCCGCGCCGCAGTGACGATGTGGTGCCACGTACGTCCGCGGTCGATGAGGCGGTGCGGTGGAGTCACGACACGGTCAGCGACTGGATTAGTCGGCCGCACCGGGCCCGGCCGGCGGCCGGTGTCCGGTCGGGCTGCACCGAGGGCCGGTCTCGGCGGGGTGTGCGCGCCGGTGGGCAGCGGGGTGTGCGGTGAGTGCGCCCAGCCGCAGCCAGGCACTCGGTGGGGTGCCGGCGCCGGTGGATGCGGTGGCGATCGCCGAACGCGTGGTGGCGGTCTTGGGAGAGTGTGTGTATCGGGCCGCGCGTGAGGTCGATTTGCAGGACGGTATCGAGCAAGTGTTGCGGCAGAACCGGTTTCGGTTCGATCGGGAATATCGGCTCAGTGCGCAGGATCGTCCGGATTTTCTGGTCGGTGGCTGCGTTGCTATCGAGGTCAAGATGCGCGCTGGCGGGTCGGCGGTGCTCTCGCAGCTGGTGCGCTACGCGGCCCATCGACGGGTGCAGGCCCTGGTGGTGGCCACGGCTCGGCTGTCGACGCTGTCCGGTATTCCCGCAGAGATTCTGGGTGTGCCAGTGCGGACGGTGGCATTGCCGGGACCGGGGCTGGCGCTGTGACCCCGGGGCAGTCGCTTGGCCCCGATCTGCCCGCGCCTGGGTGCGCGCGCTCCGCCGCGGACGCCGTGTCGCAGAACGCGGGGGTGATGGGGTGAGCGCCGCTGCAACAGCCGAGCATCGGCCCGTTGTCCGCCGCCGTCGGTTCGCGCACGACGACCTGGTCGCAGTGGACCTCTTCAGCGGATTCGGAGGCCTCACAAGAGGTATCGAGTTGGCCGGGTTCACCACCATCATGGCGGCCAACCACAACCGCTACAAAGTCGAGGTCCACGAGGCGAACCACCCGCACGCCGAACACTGGATCGCCAACCTCGTTGACCGCGATTCTTCGGACTACCACTCGGCGCGAGACTTACCGGCTAGCGACTTGCTCGTAGCGGGTGTCAGCTGCTTCGCCGCTGGATCCCTCGTCCTGACACGGCGCGGCCTCGTCCCGATCGAGACCGTCTGCGTCGGCGACGAGGTGTGGACGCACCGCGCGCGCTGGCGGCCGGTCACGCGCACGTCGGCCGTCGAACGCCCCACGATCACGGTCAACGCCACCACCGCGATTACCTGCACCAGGGATCACCCGTTTTGGGCCGCGTCTGCGGAACGCGAGTATCAACCGCGCCGCAAGTACCAGCCGCTCGACGGTGCGTGCTGCCTCGAATGCGGCGGTACCGCTACGCGCTTCAGGTCCACGCGCAAGGCTCGGCTGTATTGCTCGACAGCGTGCAGGCGCGCCGCGGATCAGCGTCGAGCACTCCCCTTACTCGGCGAACGTCGGGAAGTCCGAGCGGACAGCCTGAACGGCGTGTTCGTAGGTTCTCCAATCCTTGACAGCGCCGGCGCCGAGCTGCCCGTCATTGACGGTATCGGACCTATTACGCACGACATCGCATGCATGTTGGGCCGGTGGGTCGGCGACGGATGGGTGAGTCGCCGGCCTGAGCGTAACGGCGCGTGGTCGCGCGTCACGATTTGCGCAAGCCATGCCGAGGCGGACGAACTCGGCAAGGAGCTGTCCCGGCTTTCGCTGCCGTGGAATCGAACGCGTCAGCGCACTACCGACACCTTCCATGTCAACCGCCTTGGCCTGGCCACGTTTATCGTCGACAACTTCGGCCACGGCGCTGGCGGCAAACGGGTACCGACGTGGATGTTGTTTGCGCCGCGAACGATCCGCCAGGCGTTCGTCGATGGCTATATGTCGGCGGACGGGTACGCGTGCCGAGATGGGCTGCGTGTCCAAGCGGTGACCGTCTCGAAAGAACTCGCAGTCGCGATGCGCCTGATGCTGACCTCGCTGGACTATTACGCGACGGTCACCTTCGCGCCAAAGGCGCCGGCGGCTGTCATCGAGGGCCGCGTAGTCCGGCAGAGGCCGCAGTGGGTAGTAACGGCGCACCGGTGCCGAGACCGCCGCCCGAAGCATCGCGACGCCGATGGTTACCGATGGGGCAAGGCCAGCGGCACCGTGACGCCCGGCGATGCGGTGACCGTTTACAACATGACGGTCGACGAGGATCACACCTACGTCGTCGATGGCGTGGTTGTGCACAACTGCACTAATCACTCGCAGGCCAACACGAAAAAGGCATACGCGCAGAGCCTTTCGCTGTTCGACATGGAAGACCCCGACTTCGAGGCTAGTGTCACCCGCTCCGAGCGTGACCGGGCGACCGCGAACTGCGTCCTTGCCTACGCCGCCCAGCATCATCCCCGGTTGATCCTGGTCGAGTGCACGACCGAGCTCACCTCGTGGGGGCCGGCTGTGCCCGGTCGGCGCAAGGTGGGTGACGGGTCGACGTACCGGTGGTGGCTGGGCGAGTTCGGCAAGCTCGGCTACCGCTACCGCGTCATGTACTTGAACTCGATGTTCTTCGGGGTACCTCAAAGTCGCGATCGCCTCTATATCGCGTTCTGGGACAGGAGAATCCCTACACCCGATTTGGAGCACCGCCCGCCGTCGTGGTGCGGCTCCTGCGGCCGGGTCGTCGAAGCGGTCTGGACCTGGCGCACCGGAGTGCCGCCGACCGGCTCGGTGCGGTACGGCAAGCAATACGAGTACCGCTGCCCATCGTGTCGGCACGCCGTGAGGCCACCGGTGACACCGTCGCTGGCCGCGCTGGACCTTTCCAACCTCGGCACCCGTATCGGGGACCGCAAGAAACCGCTCGCAGCGGCCACCATGGCCCGCGCTGAACGCTGCCGGCAGCGATTCGCCGAATTCCCGGCAGTTCTGATGCCCGCCAAGGCCGCCCGCGGCTCGGAGCGACACCCATGGCAGCCGATGGCCACCCAAACCAGCCAGCAAGAGACCGCGATCCTGTCGACCGGGGCCGCCATCGCGGCCGCCGCCAACACCTGCGAGCGGCCGGGATCAACGTGGCGCGGCCGGGATCTGTCGGAGCCGTTGTGGGCACACACCACCACCTCGACGGGGCCCCTCACGCCGGCGGCCGCGCTCACGGGTCAGGTGACGGCCGCGCATCGCCACAACGGCGACGGCAAGCACCTCACCCAACCGATGGACACTGTCACCAGCACCCATGAGAAAGCGGTCCTGTTCGCGGTCAACAACTTCCAGGGCGCACCCCGGGCCGCCGATGAGCCACTGCCGACCCAAGGCGGGTCCGAGACGCTGTCGCTGTTGTCGACCGGGGTAGTGCCGTACCGCAAGCACACCACGCCGACCACACACGCCGAGGCGATGCCTACCGTCACCTCCGAGCAGATCCCCGCGCTGATCACCGCAGCAGGTCGGGTGCAGTGCAACGGGTCGATCGACGAGGCGAAATACCGCGCCTACCCGTTGGACAAGCCGCTGGGAACCGTGGTCGGCTCAGCGATCACACAGGGCGTGCTGTTCGCGGGCTGGTACAAGCAGAACGGCAGCCACGGAATGGAGACCGCCTCGCATCCGGTGGCCGATCCGCTCGGCACACTCACACCCCGGGACACCACCGCCCTGCTGAGCGCCGAATGGCGTGCATCACTGGCCGACCTCCCACTCGCGGACTGCTACTTCCGGATGATGGCCGCCCACGAAATCGGGCGCGGCTGCGGATTCGACGTCACCTTCGGCGACTACCCCGGCACGTTCCTCGTCTGGGGCTCCGCGAGGGACCAGACCGACGGCTTCGGTAACGCCGTCTCCCCTCAGGTCGGGGAGTGGATCGGCAGACGGCTGCGCGCTGCACTTCACCAAGCAGCCGCCGCATGACCGATCAGACGACGAGGTCCGAAATGTCAGACGCGCCAACGGTTACGGGCGGGATGGACAGCATCATCCTCCTGGTTTCCGCGCCGCGGTTGGCGCGGCACGTGGGTAGGCCTGGACAGATTCTGGGTGTGCCGATTCGCGCGACGGCACTGTTCAGGCCGGGGCTGTCGCGGTGACCGCGCGGGTGGTAGGGGCATACCGGTGGCTGGCAGCGGGTCTGTGGGAGATCGAGGCCGCACCGGACGTCATGATCATGATCAAGAGGATCTTTCCTCGAGTCGATGCCACCCCCCGGGGCACCGTCACGTTGACGTCTACCTTGGAGGTAGCGCGCAACCTGGAGTGGCTGCTGGATCGCTGGCCGATGAAGGCCTCCCCGGGCGACAGGCAACGGCTGCGGTCATTGGCGCGCGAGCATCGCCGCGCCGAACGTGCTGTGCAACAGGTTCTTTCCGGACAGCACTTGCCGACAGGATCCGGCGCCGGCTGGGTAAGTCCTGCGGTGGCGCTGCGCGCCTATCAGCGGACGGCGCGTGATCTGGTGTGGGCTACCGGCGGTGTGTGCATCGCCGACGAGCTCGGTGCGGGCAAGACGTTCACGAGTTTGGCGCTGTTGGAACAGCCGGCGGCCCGGCCTGCGTTGGCGGTGACGCTGACCGGAACGATGCCGCGGCAGTGGCGCCGCCAGCTCGCGCAGTTCTACCCGGACCTGACTTCGATCGAGGTGCAAAACGGGCCGGTGCACTCCCTGCAACGCCGTGGGCGCACCGCGGATCTGATCGTGATGAACTACGCGAAGCTGGCCAAGTGGCAACACCACCTCAAAGGCGTTGTCCGGACAGTCATCTTCGATGAGGTCCAGGAGTTGCGCCGCGCAGAATCCGACCGCTATAAGGCCGCGACGACGGTCGCGGGGGCAGCGGCCTACCGCGTCGGGTTGTCGGGCACACCGATTTACAACTACGGCGGCGAAATCTACAACGTCATCGACGTGCTACGCCCGGGTGCGCTGGGCAGCCGCGAAGAGTTCGCCAGGGAGTGGTGCCACACGTCGGGGCTGGACACCAAGACCCAAGTCTTTGATCCGCCGGCGCTGCGGTCCCATCTGATTTCTCAGGGGCTGCTGCTGCGACGCACGCTCGAAGAGGTGGGGATCGAGATCCCGCCGACCATTCCGATCGAGCAGTGCGTGCCCTCCGATCCCGCCGTGCTTGCCCAGATCGAGGGCAACGCGGTCGCGTTGGCCCGGCTGATCCTGGACCAAAGCGCCAATCAGCGTCAACGGTGGAGTGCTGCAGGGCAATTCGACTGGATCATGCGTCAGCAGACCGGTATCGCCAAAGCGCCATTTGTTGCTGACTTCGTGGAGATGATCTTGCAGAGCGAGCAGCGGGTGATGCTGTTGGGCTGGCATCACGCAGTGCACGACATCTGGGCGCAACGGCTAAGCCAGTATCGGCCGGCGATGTACACCGGGCGGGAAACGAACCGCCAAAAAGAGCGCTCGATCGACGATTTCATGGCGGGCCGGTCCCGGGTGCTGATTTCGTCGCTGCGTTCCGGGGCGGGTATCGATGGGCTGCAGCACGTGGTGAACACGCTGGTGTTCGGAGAGTTGGACTGGTCCCCGGCGGTCCACAAGCAGGCCATGGGCCGGCCCGGGCGGCCCGGTCAAACGAAGCCGGTGCGCGCCTACTTCTGTATCACCGACTATGGGTCCGATCCGGTCATGCTCGAAACCCTCGACATCAAGAGCCTGCAGGCCGCCGGGCTGATCACCGGCACCGGACGAGGCGGTGTGGTCAAGGCCGCGCCCGTGGCGATGACGCCCGAAAAGTACGACCAGATCCGGCGATTGGCCGCCCAGGTGGTCGAACAGGTCGATCAGCAATCGGCGCCGAGGAGGATCGCGTGAGCACCGCCTCCTCCGGTCGTCGATTGGCCTTCTCCCGCGTTGAGAGGGTCTGTGGCGGTGGTGTGCTGCCCGCCTGGTCACTTCACCGCGGGTGCGGGGGCGGTGGTCGGTGATGGCGAACAATCCCCGCTGGGCCGAAGTGTCTGCTGAAGCCAACGCGGTCCGGGCTCGCCAGGCCGGTCAGGAGCAGGCGGTGCTGGCGCGCGCTGCAGTGGCAGTGCTGCGCATGCAGGAGGGCCCGCATGTGACGCGGTGGATCCAAGCGCTGCAGCACCGCATCGAGCGGCCCGACGCCACGCTGGCCGAGTTGAGCCAGTCGATGTACCCGCCGCTGACCAAGAATGCCTACGCCGCGCTGCTGCGGCGTGCGCTGCGGGGCGCCGAAATCGCCGCCACCGCAGCGTCATCCGAACAGAAGGGGAACTGATCAGTGTTGAAGCGACTCATCGGCACGGTGGCGATCTGGGCGGCCCGGCGGCGCGCGCCGTCGGCGTTTACACGGCAGTGCTGCGACAGCGGTCTTGAGCGCGAGATCGCGGCGGCGCTGACCGACGAAACGCTGGCGTGGGCTCTGAACACCTGGGGTCCTCGATATTTGTGACAGCTGTGACAGGCGTCAATTCCTGCGACATTGCCGCTGGTGGTGCCGGCAACACCACCGCGCGGCCGCGTCGGTCCCAGTCCATCGGCTCGTGGCGTGGTCGGATGGACGGTAACGACTCGGTAAAGGAGGTTCAGCAGCCCGAACACACCCGTTGACGACGGGATTTGACAACTGGATAGCGGGATCCGTATAGGACAGGCCCCCCAGGTTGGGGGCTGGTGGGAAGTTCTGACGAGCTAATCGGAGCGGTCGGTCCGAATTCTGGACAGAAACCCCCGAGGGGGTTTTTGAAAAGAAGTTCTAAGAGCTGATCCTCGGAGCGCCAACTCCGAGGCCTTGATGAGAGATAAAGCGCCAACTCGATCTCTCGGATCCCCAGGTAAATGAGGAGAACACCGTGCTAGGTAGTTCTCAGGGTAGCTTGCACCCTGGACACAGTTCAAGATTTCCGCGCCGAGTTTCACAAAAACCCTCTCTGAACTGCACAGAAGTCGATGCGTCATGGGCGTGTCGCGAACGGGGAAATCCCGGCTTTCGTGCGACCTTCGGCGACTCCGGCGCCGACGATTCTGGCGCCGGTCCTGCGGTGTCGGCCGCCCGCCCGGGTCGTGGCCGCACCGCGCGTGTGCACAGCGTTGGTTTCGCCGACGGCGAGGTCTCTGTGCGCTACACCTGCGCGCGCTCGGCCCCGGCCGCGGCCCGCACCGCCCGCCGGCAGTGGATCGAACAGGCCGGCCACACACCGGCTCAAACCCCGATGTGGCCGAGCCGCGACGCCTGGTTGACCGAACTGTCAGCCTGGCTGGCCACCGACGATGGGTTGGCCGAATGCGCGCGAGTGCACCTGCGGCCCGAACGCGCGCTGCAGGTGGCCATGGTGCTCGCCGCCCACGCCGACCACGCCACCGGACGGAACTGCGCGGTCACCAACGCCACCGTCGCCCAGGGCGCCGCCTGCTCACAGCGCACCGTCACCACCGCGCGCGACATCTTGAGAGTCTCGGGACTGGGCGTGGAAGCTCACCGCGGCAGCGGTTCGGCCTCGACCCCTGGATTCGGGCGCCGACCTTCGGTTTGGCATCTCATCAGCCGCCGCCCGGCCGATGCCTGCGCGGCGGGTCACGCTGTTTGCGACCTACCGCCATCACGTAGTGATAGGCGGTTATCTCTAGAAAGATCTCACTCACCAAACGCGCGTCCGCGCGCGTCGCGATCCCCATCCAGCCCCACCCGACACTCACCATCGCGGCGCTCGCTGCGCGCGCCACGACCCCTGGCCGTGCAGCGCCTAGCTGATGAGCTTGTCGGCAACCGTTACGGCCGCGCCCCGCTGTGTCATGGACTGGGCCGTGGTCACATCGGTGCCATCTGCGACGCGCTCATGACTGCGGGCATCGATCCCGCTGTGTGGTCGGCTAGCCAGCTCACTGAGGCACTGAACACCCAGATGCGATCCACGGGGTGGTCGTGGCCCGACCGCATCGAACGGCCGGCGGCGTTTCTTACCTCGCGTCTGCGGGCACTACCGGCCCGCCCCTGCGCGGCAGGCCGGGGCGGCGGGACCGCCGCCAGCCCGAACAAGAATGTCCGGGTCACTATGCAGGTCCGCGACGCTGAGCCCAACCCCACCCAAGCCCACACTCAACGGTGGTACGCCGATGTGGTCGCCGCGACGACCCCCGCACAGCGTCAGAGGTTGCTGCAAGCCCACGAAACGAAGTTCGGGCCGATCGTGGATCCCATCGTCGCGCTGGCCAACGCCGGCCGCCGTGCTTCGCGACTGTTTCCGCAGCAGCCGCTCACTGACAGCCTGATCCGGTGGGCTCAGGACGTCCTGGGCGGACAACCCAGAGTTGTTGCAGCCAAACCTCTTCCCGCGGCTACCTCACTGAGTACCGAGCTGCTGATCGACCTGGCGATCGGCAAGTGCGAATGCATCGTGTGCGCTGCGCCCCACGCTGTAGCGCGCCCGCAGCTACCGCTGTCATCCATGGTGTGCGAGCACTGCTGGCCAGTTATCGCCGCCGAACTCGACGACCCCAACAGCGACACCCCCGAGGAGACGTGGACGGCATGACCGATCTGCAGGACGCCCCGACCCACTGCCGCAACCAGAATCCGGTGACCCCCGTGCCCGCAGACAACCGGCAACCACCACAGGACCAGGGCGCCGAACAATCCGTGCTCGGCGGGATGCTGCTGAGTAAGGACGCGATCGCCGACGTGGTGGGAAAGCTGCGCGGAGACGACTTCTACCGGCCCAACCACCACAGCATCTACGACGCGATTCTGCACTTGTACGGGCAAGGGGAGCCCGCTGATGCGGTCACCGTGGCCGCCGAACTCGGGCGGCGCGGTGTCCTGCAGCGCATCGGCGGGGCCCCGTACCTGCACACCCTGATCGCGATGGTGCCCACCGCGGCCAACGCCGGCTACTACGCCGACATCGTCGCCGAGAAGGCGGTGCTGCGGCGCCTGGTGCAGGCCGGCACCAGGGTCGTGCAGTACGGGTACGCGGGCGCCGGCGGCGCCGATATCGCCGAGGTCGTCGACCGCGCCCAGGCCGAGATTTACGACGTCACCCAGCGGCGCACAGCCGAGGACTTCCAGGTCCTCGACGACGTGCTGCAAGCCACCATGGACGAGATCGATGCGATCCAGTCCGGGTCCGCGTTATCCCAAGGGGTGCCCTCCGGATTCGCTGAACTTGACGAAGTCACCACAGGCCTGCACGGTGGGCAGATGATCATCATCGCCGGACGCCCCGGTCATGGGAAATCCACTCTGGCACTGGACATTATGCGTTCCTGCTCCATCAAACACAACAAAGCCAGCATCATCTTCTCGCTGGAAATGAGCAAGTCGGAGATCGTGATGCGCCTGCTCTCAGCTGAGGCGCGAATCAAACTCGCCGACATGCGTGCCGGCACCCTCACTGATGCTGACTGGGCGAAAATGGCGCGGCGTATGAGTGAGTTCAGCCAAGCCCCGCTCTACATCGACGACTCAGCGAACCTGACCATGATGGAGATCCGCGCCAAAGCCCGCCGCCTCAAACAGAGAACCGACTTGAAGCTGATCGTTGTCGATTACCTGCAGCTGATGACCTCGGGAAAACGCGTCGAATCACGACAAGCCGAAGTCGGCGAATTCTCCCGCAGCCTCAAGCTATTGGCCAAAGAGCTCGATGTCCCGGTCATTGCGCTGAGCCAGCTCAACCGCGGACCCGAACAACGCGTCGATAAGAAACCCCAACTCGCCGATCTGCGCGAAAGTGGCAATCTGGAGCAAGACTGCGATTTGGCGATCCTGATCCATCGCCCCGACGCCTACGACCGCGACAGCCCCAGAGCCGGCGAAGCAGACTTCGTGATCGCCAAGAACAGGCAAGGAATCACCAAAACCATCACCGTCGCCGCCACTCTCCATCACTCAAGCTTTCGGGACCTTGCACATCCTTATCAAACACTGCCGCAACACCTTTAGCAGTTTCGACACTCGTCGTTGGAAGCCGTCGATGAAAGCTTCAAGGGGTGCATCGTCAATTGGTCGGCGATGCGCTACTGAGGTCGGGAGGTAAGTTCACACCCATGCGTGTACCGGTCCTGGCAGCGCTGTTAGTTGCTACCGCCCTGACAGGCTGCGCCAGTAGCTCAACGCCACCTAGTTCGACAGTCGCCGCACCGACCTCGACCTCCAGCGCGTCACCCGCGCCCAGGGCGGTGCAAGTGGGGGAACGATTCTCCGGGCCCGGAACGTTTCGGGTCGGAGAGGGCCTCGCGGGTGTTCCCATTGCAATCCCTCCCGGGGAGTATCGAATTGAATTCGATGAGGGCCGAACCACTGGACTGTGGTTTACCTGCCGTGGGTTACCGTGCGAGCCGAACAACCGCGGTGAGGTGACCGCGTCGGGCATCGTAAGCATCGAGGAACGCTCAGGGGAGGCCACCTGGTCGGGCATCCAAAGAGACGGCCAGCCCGCAGCTCACCGGACAACCATCGAGATCGACAGAACCGATGGAGCTTTATACCTCGACGGCATCAGCATACAGTTACTGCGGCGCCGCTGAATTCTCGGTGATGCAGCCCGCATCACCGAGATGCGAGACCGGCGGCTTTAGCCGTCGGGGGAATCGGGGCGGGTGACCCGCGTGTGAACCGAAATGTCGTACCCAGAGTGCAGGATGGGGCCATGAGATTGGATGCAGCGAATAGGCTGTGTACCGGCGCCAGTACAGTTCTGCTGTTCGGCTTCTCCTCTTGCCTAGGTCGTGGGGTGTTTGTCGATCGTGGCTCAAGACCTCGCTCCTGGGATCTGGGGCTAGGTTGCCGCCGTGGCGGTTCTTGCTGCTATGGCCCCGATGCCGGCGAAGAAGACCTGATTTTAGCGAAACAGCGAAACGGCCCCCGCACCAAGGACTTTCGCCGTGGGAAGCACCCTCCACATGGCCAGCTACCGAGACCTCGCGCGGTACTGATTGCTAGTAGTGCTAGTAGGACTTCCGCACCGCTTCGACGAGCTGAAAGGATAGCTTCCTGCTTTGCGCCCGATCATGTGCGAGGATGCTGAACCCGACATCGCACAGCGCGTCGACGATGCCGTCGCCGAGTACTTCCAGCGCATGCGGTTTTTCGACCATCCTGATCACGAGTTCAACGCTTCGGCGGCCGCGCTCGGGAGCGTCCCAGTCGGCCACTATTAGCCGGCCACCAGGTCGTACGACACGCGCGAGTTCGGTGTAGGTGTGGGTTCGGTCGGCACTGGGGATCTCGTGCAGGCCATAGCAGGAAATCGCGGCGTCAAAGGTGTTGTCGGAGAACGGCATCCGCGCGGCAGATGCGTGGGTGAACCGGATGTTGTCCATGTCTGCCTTCGCAGCGCGTTTCCTGCCGTATGCCACGGACTCCGCCGAGATGTCTAGTGCGTCGATCTCGCAGTCGCTCCAGCGAGCTGCGACCAACCGAGACAAGTAGCCAGAACCCGCGCACACTTCCACTATTCGCCGGTCTGCTGCACCGATGCGTTCGGCGACCCGCTCGTGCGGGCGACCGGCGATCTTCGGATTGTAAAACTCAAGGACCGGACCGGCGAGCATGAACTTCACCCGATTCGAAAACACAGTTCCAAGATAATGGCTCGGCTGCGGCCGTCGGCCCCACGCGGCGGGCGTTCCGGCTGCCGGGCCGCTTCTCGACGAGCGTTCGATTGAGGACCTCGGCGGGGCAGAAGTGAGGTGTTTTCTAGAAGGCCCGGCAATGATTAATGCGCCGAGCCGTGATGGCGTGAGCTGGTGTAGAACGCAGTCGGCACCCGGCGAGCATCGAGACCGGAGGGCATTCACCGGTGCATTAGTGTTCAACGGGTGACCGGGGAGAAGTCGGTATCCACGTTGGGGTGCGTGGCATTGATCGACACTGATGCGAGGTAAGCGCATGCACAAAGACTTTCCCGAAACGACGGATTCACCGAATTTCCCCGGGCCCGAGGGGCTTGATGTTGAGCCGTACTGGGCGGGGCGGGTGATGGTCTTGGCTGTCTCAGGCTGCGTTGACATGGTGACTTCTGGCCAGCTCAGCGACGCGATCGGAGTCGCCGCAGCGCAGGCACCGGTGGGCATCATTGTCGACTTGTCCAAGACGGATTTTCTGGCATCAACCGGTATGAGTGTGCTCATCCAGGCGCACACCGAGGTGACATCGACGGGGCAGTTCGGGGTAGTCGCCGATGGCCCGGCGACCAGTCGCCCGATGAAATTGCTGGGGCTGGATAAGGTGCTGGGGCTTTATCGCACTCTCGGCGAGGCGCTGGCCGAGATGAACAGCGAGTAGAAGCCGTCGCCAGCGGGTAAACCGTTGCCTGTGAACGAGTTTGGGCCGCCAGATCAGCTCAGGATCTTGGACGACCCTTCACGTCTGGTGTGCACTGTCAGCAGAGATGGCCGCGGTGCCGCGCGAGCCCGTGCGCAGTTCGCCGACTGGCTGTGGCGGCATTTCTGGCTCGATGAACAACAGCTCAGCGACCTGATTTTGGCCGTCAACGAAGCGCTGGCCGATACCGTGACATTCAGCAGCAGTGGTCTCTGCGGCCATGACACGGTCGACATCGTCGTCACCTATCACGATGACACCGACACATTGGTCGTCACGGTCACCGCCGGCGGGCGAACCCCGGGCTTCGGCGACCCGCCCTGCAATAGGCACAGGAACAATGGTCGCGCGAGTGGTGCTGTCCTCATGCGCCTGCTTGCCGATCAGGCCAGGATCGATCCCGCCGAACATGGTTCCCGGATTTCGTTGGTGTGGACCAATCTGCGAGGCCAGTCGAGGTCACACAACCGAGCTCACTGCGGTCCCAAGATGCGTTGCGCAGATGGGGGCTGCGGTCTATCGCGCTTCGCGTAACCGCACGACGTCGCGTTCGGCGCAGCCGATCACTTCGGCTGCCTGTGCGGTCGACAGCGTCGGGTTGAGCAGGATCTGCAACTCATCGGCGGTGAAGAATGGCTCGTTGTCCCACGGTGCCTGATCCCAGCCTGTTTCAATGAAGCCGGAAAACAATTCATCACTCATGGCTGTCCTCACCAATTGATGTGTGAGACCAAGTGTTTGGCGACGGACGACGTGCATAGCCGGATACCGTCGTGGGGGCTTCTTTGCCGCCCCGAGTACGCCGCACTGGGTCAAGTGTAGTGGCGCGCCCCCCAGATCGCGCTCCGCCGAGGTGTGTCCGCGAACCGGCGCGACAGCCTCCCCGTATTGCACTGGCGTCGATGTCGGCGGTCCACCGTGAGCGGGCTTACCGTGGTGGGCGGTTGAAGGCCTCGCGTAGCAGGCCGAAGCCAGCGTCGGAACGCTGGCGGCGCGGGTGTGCCCTGTCGCAGGAAGTTGTGCGGATTGCCGGGTGTTGGGGGGCCCGCTGGTGATGCAGCCTGCATCACGGCACGGGCAGCAATGCCAGATTGTCGTCCGAGGTCTGCCCCGCGCGGATCCGTTCCTCGGCTGACCTGGCGGTGTCCCTGAACGATCGCTCGTATTGCGGTGGGTGTCGCTGGCGAACCCCACGCGGCCCAGTAACACCGTTGGGTCAGGTGTTAAGACAAGCTGCCGTGGCAGCCGAACGGTCTTTCACAGTGATCGGTAGATGATATTTGGCGGCGACGGTGAGGAAACGAATTACGTAGCGGCACTTGCCTGTTTCGGGAATCCATTCGGACAAGGTGGAGTCACCCTTTCGGCTGTTCGCCGAGCTGGACACCGCGATGAGTTCTGTTAGATCGTTCGCGAAGATGCGGCGTAATCGGAGATCCCAGTGAGCAGCGCCGGCATTCCATGCCACCTTCAGTGGGATGACGTGGTCCACCGCCACGTGTGCGAGGTCGATAGTCTGGCCGGTGTATGGATCTGGGTCCAAGCGCCCGGCGGTGACCTTGCATCCACGCGTCCCGGGTTTGTATTCGATATCCCTGAGAGACAGGCGAATTAGCCGGTTGCGGGTATCGCACCCGCTGTGGTCAAGGGGGTCATTCCAGGCGGGACCAAAAACACACGCCTCGCGCACTCCGGTCTTCTTGTCGACCCCACACCCGCGTTGGTAGCCCGGAAGAGGGGCAATAACGTCGACAACAGTGACTTTCGCGAGCACCTCCGAAAGTTCGGTGTGGGTGGCGGTCGAGGTGGAGCCGGCTGTGACGGCTGGGTCGGGGCGGATGCCGATGGTCAGCAACGCCGCCACGGTCGCGGCAGCTGCTGCGATGGCAGGTATCCGGTATTTCGCGGAAGGCCTTCGGACGGCACTGTGGCGCATGGTTGGTGACGGTAACGCGTGAGGGCGACACCGTGGCCAATCGTTGGGGGTATCAAGCGGCGCGGGTGGTGAAATCGGAGAAGGTTGGCAGTTGCAACGTGCTCGGCGAACGCAGCGGCAGGCGGATGTTCAGGGCCATCGCTCGCGCGAGTGAATAGGCCAGGATGCTGGCCAGAACGCGAGCGTCGTCAAGCGCATCGTGGGGCTTTGTTTGTGGCACGTCCCAGTGATGGGCGAGCGACGCCAGCCGCAGGCTGTCGAGTTCAAGGTGTAGCAGTTTCGAGAGTTCTACCGTGCATAGCACCGAAGTGACGGGCAACGTGGTGTTGCTGCGGCGCGCTTCTGCCGCCAAGAAGGCGTAGTCGAAGGCAACGTTGTGGGCGACGAGGATTCGGCCGCGCAGTAGCCGCGCCAGAGTCGGGGCTATGTCGCGGAATCGCTGTTGTCCCGTGAGCATCGCTGCCGTGAGGCCGTGGATGTTGGTGGGACCGGGATCTACGCCGGCGTCGAGGAGACTGTGCAGGGTGCGGCCGACGGTCCCGTTGTGGCTGACGGTGAGGGCAGCGATGCTGAGGACCCGGTCGGTTGCAGGGTTGGTGCCTGAGGTCTCGACGTCGACGACGACATAGTCGCTAGCGGTATCCATAACTGCAAGGATGGCTAGGGGGTCTGACATGTTGGGGTAGTCCGGCCGTAGGTGTGCCCGAGTCGCGACTGGCGGGCGAGCCCGGCCCGCCGCCTGGGAACGTTCACTTTCGATTTGACGACTTGACGAGTCGACTGGTGTCGCAGCGTGACTGTTGGTTGGTGTCGCGGGGCGTGGGACGCTGAAGTGCGACTGGATCATCAGGAAGGCGGCGACGATGGCTGGGGCTCGATGAGGTGTGGGCGCCGTGGCTGATACGGACATCGTGAAGTTGTCGGATGCGGCGCAGAGCTGCGGTATACCGGCGGATATCCTGAAACTGATGGCGAGCGACGGGCTGTTGCCGCAGGTAGTCCGCGGTCGGGCTGGACACATCTACTTCCCCGAAGGTGGTGTTCCAACGTGGGCTGAATGTGTGAGAGTGCTGGAAGAGCAACGAGATCGGCACCTGCGCAACATGAATTCGGCGCTACGGCGGCTTGAGACCGAGCTGGAAGCGGTACGTAACGACATCAGCGAGGCGCGCGAATATCCGCGCCAGGCGCTCGGTATCGACATGATGAGTTTCGGGCACTGGACCCACGATCGGATCGCATCGACTCTGGTCGGCAGGCCTGTCGTAACCAGCATCCTCGAGAAGTTCACGATTGAGAGGATGGCATTGCAGAAGTACCACGATGCTTACCTCGACGCGGTGTCCTCGCACGGCCGCCCCATGTCAGGTGACGCCGTGGGAGCCCCGGTGTCACCCTCGTGAGGATCAGGGCTGCGGGGCACCGTCGTAGTTCGTAACTGAAAGCCAGGAGCACCCGGCTGAGCTTGAGCGCGTAGTCGATGCAGCGCACGCGTACGTCATCAGCGAACGGTTCGACCGGTCCATTGGAAGATGCCGCCATCGGGGTGCAGGCTTCTCGTCATGACCTTGGTCCAGACATTGCTGACTCCGCGAGGCGTGCTGCAGGTCTCTGATAGACAGCTGACCGACGTCCACGGGCGTGTGCATTCCTCGACAGCCAATAAAGCGGTTATCTGGTGCGGACATATAGTTATCGGCTTCAGCGGCATCGCCTATACAGACTCCCACCAGCTGCACCCGATTTCTGAGTGGATTGCGCTGTGCCTGCGCGGCGCGCGCACTCTCGGCGACGCGGTGGACGCGTTGCAGCAGGCAGGTTCTCACTTGATGTCTCAGACCGACCTCACCAGGCGCCCGCTGACGATGGTGGTTGCGGGATCACCACCCGGCGAGGGCGAAGTTCTGATGTTCGCGATCTCCAACTCCCTGCCCACCGGTGCGCCTGCGCATCACGCAGAAAGCCGATTCATGCGGTCCAACGATCTGGTCGTGCCGCTGTACGGTTCCGATTACCGGTACCAGGCGATCGGCGTGCCTTTGGAGCCAGCGGTCCAACGGCTTTGCCAGGCCACCCTGACAACGATCCATCAGCGGTTCGGACTCGACCACGCGGCCAGGCAGATGATCGCGATCCAGCGCCGCGTTCGGCAGTTCCAGATTCAACGCAGCCGCGGCGCCACAGTGGGCCGATCGGCGATGGTGGTATGGCTTCCAGCCGTGCCGGATCCCGATCCGGCCCTCACCTTCATCGTGACCAACCCTGTGAGCAGTGCCATCCAAGAGATGGTGCCCATGTACAGCTTCGTCGCCGACTACGGCTTCTCAAAGACGCGGTTCGGCCCGCATTTCGTCTGCGATAGTGCCGTGGGATTCGACCTCCAAAGTGGTCTAACCCCTACCACTAAACCCGGCCCACCCAAACAATGGTCCAGTGTTCGCGTGGTCTGAAGGTGTACACCATGACGCTGCTTCGAGTCAGCGTATCTGCGCCGATCCCACTGCCGCCGTGGACGATTGGCGACCACCCCCAAGGGAGCCGCCGGCATGTCTTCAGGCCGAGCTGGTGGGCGTCGTGTTGGTAGTTGCTGTGGGCGGGCGAACCATTTACGTGTCGTGTTGTGCAGCGAACAAGAACCACACTCGCGTTGGCGGTTGAGACGAGCTGGTGAGAAATGAATGCCCGCACAGGTACAGCCGCCGTCGCAGATCGGGGCGCTCGGCGAGGACCGGACTGGTCCGCGCAACCTGTAAGCGCTCCTGTGCACCCGGCTCGACCTCACCCCCGCGGTGACCCTGTTAACGCCGTGGCGATGAAGCTGGCGGTGATCGTGATTGGTGCGTGTTGTTTGGTTACCAGTTGGTGGAGGGCGTTGTGTAGGGCGGCATTCTCGCCGTTCAGGGTCGGCGGCGTGTGTACGTCTGCGGCGGCATCGTCGATGAGGGTGGTCAGGGTCTCGACGAGTCTTCGTGGGCCGCCGCCGTCGTAGCCGGTGCCGTAGTAGCTGAAGCCGGCGTCAGGGAGTGGCCAGATGTGTTGGGCGGTGTCCCAGAAGAAGGCGGCGTCGTCGTGGATCTCGGCGCGGCGGAGTTGGCCTTGGGCGCCGGGGGTGAAGGTTCCGACGCCGGCGTAGATGGTGGCGTCGTCTCCTTGAATAGCCCAGGTGTGCGGGTTGTCGGGGTCGGTGAGCCAGCGGGTTGGGTGGACGCGCCTGGGCACGTAGTTGTTGACGAACCAGAAGCCCAGTTCTGTGCGGCGGGTGTGGTCGACGTCGGTGAGTCGGGAAATCCATTGGCGGGCTGCCGATGTGGCCGATGCGCGGTGGATTTCGATGACGTAGGTCAGAAGATGTGGTCGGAAATCCCAGTGATGGGTTACCCGTAGGGCGTGCCGGGCCGTGTGTTGGTCGGCTCGGTGGTGCAGGAGTGCCGCGACCTCCTCGGCGGTCAGTGTGGGTTTCGGCTGGGTGGGATCTATAGGGCTTATCGCGGCGTGGACGAGCCCGGGCGTGAGGCACATGGCGTCATGGCGTGCGCCTCCGTTGATCTGGTGAAGGACGCGGTTGGCCAGTTTGTTGATGATGCCGCGCACGTCGGTGGTGGCCTCGGGAGTGGCCAGTGCGGTGATGTGGCCGGTGTCGAGTCGGGGTAGGTAGGGGGCGATCCGCGTGACGGGAGCGCCGGGGTGCCAGGTCAGCATGGCGTCGAGGTCACTGACCAATGGGGACCACCAGGGGATGTCGACGCGCAGCAGGTTGGCGAGATCCGCCCAACTGTAGTAATTCGCGTAGGGGCCGATGGGGTTGTGTCGGTATACCGGTTTACGTTCGGCGCCATCGTGTTCCACATTGAGGCGATCCACGACGACGGTGGTCGGTGCGTTTTCGGTGGCAGGACGTACGGAGACTTCCCCGTTGGGCACGGCGACCGCAGCGTTCGCGAGCGAAACGCTTCTTGGGCAGCGAGTCACGTTGACCCCCGACCCCACGCAGGACCGCACTGACCGCTATGGCCGCACATTGGCCTACTTGACAAAGGCCGACGGCTGGGACTACTCGACTGAAGCCGCTAGAGCCGGTGCGGCCTGTTCCTACGTTTACCGCGGGCACCCGGCCGCACGGGGCCGGCGACATAGCCGCGGCCGAAGCGGAAGCCAAAGCTGCCCAACATTGCGCGTTCACCTCGCGGTCGACATGTGTCGCTACCGTCGCTATGAGTGGGGCTCGGCGTCCGGTCGAGCAAGGTTGAACAGTGGTCGGAATCGCAAAGCAGTTCGCGCACGGTAGCGTTCGGTGCTACCCCCGGGCGCTTGATGATAATTGCGGCAGCGCTTGTGATCCCGCCGGGCAGCGATGCGGTAGCGCTCCCACTGCTGCGGCATGCCGTTGCCGACGGGTGCCCAGGTGGGAGAATGGTGACGTCGCGATGAAAAGGGCTGTGCTGCAACACCAGAATGCTGAGTCGGTCAACTGCCGGCGCAGTGCTCAACGGCAACCTGCGGTGTCGGCCTGCCTCAGTATCGTTGCTTGTCAGGGCGATTGGTGCCGAGGGAAAGAAATGGCGATGAGGCTCCAGCAGCTGCGCCGGCGGCGTCCGCGCATGCCGCCCATCGCCATGGGCGCGGCCGTCACCATCACGCGTCTGCCGATGCCGACCGTCGGTGGCTGGCGATGGCCCTGTGCCTGAGCGCGGGATTCATGGTGGCCGACGTGACAGTCGGCACGGGTCCCCGGGCCCAGCCCGGGATCGCCAGGCTTCGGCACCCCTGTCACCGCGGCGGCTCGTCGCACCTCAGTCGGCAGCAGCGTCACGGGCTGGGGCGAGGGTGCCTCGGTGGCTGATGCGCCCGGTCTGTGTCGACGCCCTCGCGGGGCGGGCGCAGACCCGCGACCATCTCGGGATAGCGGCGATAGAGGCCGTCGAGGAGTCGGTGCGCCTCATGGAATTCGTGGCGCAACGAGTTGACCGGCTGGCGTGGGTGCGCCCTGCGCAGGCTCCGCGCGCGCCGCGGCGGGGTCGCCGGTGCTTCCAACCGTTGCGAAAGGTCGGCGATCGTCGCCTGCAACAGCCCTGCGAGCACCCGGGCTTGCCTCAAGTCAGCGTCCTCGGCCACCCCGCCATTTTCACCGACGAGATATTCCCTGCGCAAATCCGCAGGTGGAAAATACGGTGCTTCGCACGACGGCGATCCCGCCGCTGTTCAGGTGCAATCGACGCACCGCGTGCGGACACCAACCACACACCGCCGGTAATGACATTCATAATCGTTAATTGATGCAGATCTCATATCGCCGAGAAATGGCGAACCGGCCATTGGGGGAGTGTCCCGCCCGAACCACGGCCCACGACGTGCGGTCGGGCGGCGGCTGCCGAGGCGCGGCCGGCCCGCTGCCCCGATGTGCGGGCACAGCAAGCCCGAGTGTGAATCATGCGCTACAACAATCATTTACACCGCAGCTGCGACTGTTGTCCGGCGACGCAGTGCCGCCTGGCCGATGCCGATGATCCCGCCCACCGCCCGTCGTTCCCGCGATGCGGGTCATCCCGCGGGAAAGTCGTCCCATTGCGCGCGGTATGTATCCCGCGACTGCCGGGCTCAATACTGAGGCACATGTTTCCTGCTGAGGAAAATCGACTACAGTACATTGGGTAACCGATTCGAAAGTAACCAATTGATGATTACGAAAACCGTTACCATTTCCGCTTGTTCCGCAATGGCCGTGACGGCAGCTATTGCGTGTGCTTCGCTGGCAGCCGCGATGCCTTCACCATTTGAGTCGCTGAGTTGCCTCTGTCAGGAGCAACATGCGGCCGGCAGCCCAACGCTGCGTAAGGAAATCGAGCTCGGCGTGCAGGAGGGGGAACTCGTCACCCCTGCCGAGCTGCTTGGCCTCTACCCCAACGTCAGCTGACCGGGCAGCTGCGCACCGCGCTGGTACGGACCGCGGCGACGCGGATTTTCCCGTCCGTTCACCCGTCGTCTCCCCAACGGTTATTGCATACATTGCAATCTCTGCATATGTTGAGTCGTGTGTCCGGTGAACACGGGACGCATCGAGGAAGGCGGTAGTCATGGGCGCTGGTCATGGTCACGGGCATGCACACGGGCACGGGCACGCGTCGCCGGACGCCGACCAGCGCTGGTTGTCCGGCGCGTTAGCGGTGATTACTGCGTTCATGATCGGTGAGGTGGTCGTCGGGATCATCGCCGGATCCCTGGCGCTGCTCTCCGATGCTGCGCACATGCTGACCGACGCTGCCTCTATTGCGCTGGCACTGTGGGCGATTCGGCTTGCGGCGCGGCCGGCAGCCGGGCGCATGACGTACGGATGGAAGCGGGTGGAGATCCTCTCCGCCCAAACCAACGGTATGACGTTGCTGGTGTTGGCGGGCTGGCTCGGCTACGAGGCGGTCCGGCGGTTGATCGAGCCACCCCAGGTGACCGGCATGCTGGTGTTGATCACTGCGCTGGTGGGTGTGGTCATCAATATCGCGGCGACGTGGATGATCAGCCGCGCCAACCGATCCAGCCTCAATGTTGAGGGCGCGTTCCAGCACATTCTGAACGATTTGTTCGCCTTCATCGCCACCGCGGTGGCCGGGGTCGTCATCGTGGTCACCGGCTTTGCGCGTGCGGACGCGATCGCTACCTTGATCGTGGTGGCGCTGATGCTGCGCGCCGGCATCGGGCTGGTGCGCGCGGCGAGCCTGGTCTTCCTCGAGGCTGCGCCCGCGGACATGGATCCCGAGCTGATCGGACGGGCCATGGCCGATCACGACGCGGTCATCGAAGTCCACGATTTGCACGTCTGGGAGATCACGTCCGGTACGCCGGCGTTGTCGGCCCACGTGATCATCGCCCCCGGCTGCGACTACCACGCGACCCGGACCGATTTGGCGCACCTGCTGGCCCATGAATACGCGATCACCCACACCACATTGCAACTCGATCAGGCGAAGTCCGTCGACGCCGGCGTCGCCGAGGGGGACCCGCACTGCGACGATGCGCACGGCCCAGTGCACCGCTCCGCGAACGGGTAAGCGCTGGTTCACGCCGGGCTGCCCGGCGGGCGAGGTCCTGGATTCGTCAACGGCAGTCGAGGAATTTCACAGAAAGGCACACCAGGCAGATGGCTACCGAGCAACCACACGGCGTGGGAGGCACACGGCTCTGTGAGCGATGCTTGGATCCCGCTGGTGCGCGGCCGCTGCTCGGGGTCAGCGTGCGCAAATGCAGTGGGTGCGGGCGGGCCGTACTGGATCCCAGCGACATTGAGGTGGTGCTGGCTGACCGTCGAGGTGCGCGATCGGATCAGCAGCAACTAGTGATGCGGCCGCGTGCGGTGGGCGACGTGTTCTCCCGTGAGGCCCGGTTGTCGTGGATCCTGGCGGCAGTGGCGGGGCTGATCGGTGCTGCGGCTTTCACGCACTCGGCGGGCTACTTCGTCACGTTCATGACCGGTAACAGCGAGCGGGCGGTGCTGGGAGTCTTCCGCAATGAGCAGTGGCTGTCGATCACCGCGGGTCTGTTGCTGGTGTCATTCGTCACCGGCGTGGTCATCGCGTCGCTGTGTCGGCGGCATCTGTGGCTGAATCACCCGCACGGCCCCACCGTGCTGGCCGCGGCATTTCTGGTGCTGGCCGCTGTCGTGGACGTCCAGGTGGATGGATGGTCGACCACCAACGTGTCTTTCGTGCCGGTGTTGTTCGTTGCCTTCGGGATCGGCGCATTGAACACCTCGTTCGTCAGCAACGGTGAGGTGTCGATCCCGCTGAGCTACGCCACGGGCACGCTGGTCAAACTGGGCCAGGGCATCGAACGTCACCTCAGCGGCGGACGCGCCACCGACTGGCTCGGATATTTCCTGCTGTGGGGGAGCTTCATCGCCGGCGCTGCGACCGGCGGAGGTATCAGCCTGATCGTCAGTGGATCCCAGATGCTCGCCGCCGCCGCCGCGGTGTGTGTGCTGACGAGCGCCTACACGCACTTTCACGCCGACCGCCGCGCCTTGAGGTAAGTCTCACTCACCGCGTCGAGCATCGAGGTTCCGACAGCGCGGACGGCCGCCGTTCGAGGGGGTTGTCGGTCCGTGCCGCGGCAACGACGACCGGCGGATCTCAGAGTCTCGGCAGGCATGCACACCGCCCGCCGGGGACCTCTCAATCCGGTTGTTGGTGAAGGATTCGTTCACTCCGCCGGGAGGAAAGGCGGACCGCCGCCATACCCACCGGAGACTCCCACCTGCGGGTGGTCATCGGTCACAGGGCGAAGGCCAGGGCCAGGCCCTCTCCGATGCAGAACTCTACGTGACAGCGAGGCCGCTGACTATCCGGCGTCGTCGGCGTACTGCGGGCAGAAAGAAGCAACGGTGACGCCGACGAAAAAGCCCGCTTCATGGGCGGTGAGGTTGGCGGCTTTGGCCAGCGGCAGCACCAGTGATGTCCGCGACCGCCCTGCGTCCAGATCGCTGCACACGCTGTGCGCTGTCGCGATCGCGGTGTTGGGGTTGGCGACGGTAATCCCGTGTCGCTGCAGGGCTGCGATGAACGCATCGTCGGTGCCATCGGCTGCGGCCGGCGGGGACGCGAGGACAGCGGCGAACGGCAGCAGCACCGCGCCGATCAGCAACGACATCGCGGAGCCCACCTGCCGGCGCGACAGGAGCCTGTGGATGGAGGAACCCCGCTCCCGGTCGCTGGTGGGTGAATTAGTCACCGGCGCAGGCCAACTCCTTGATGTCGCCCTCGGCGGGCGTGAGCTGTGGCCGCCCGTTGGTGAGCCGATACCGGATCAGCCGCGAGCTGTTGGTGACCACGGCCACCGACGACGCGTTGTGCAGGATCGCGGCCAGTACCGGCGACAATGCTCCACCGGCACCGATCAGCAGGCCGACGGCGTTGACCGCGATGGACATCCCGTAGTTCTGTCGGATGACCTTGACCGCCTCGGCGCCCAAATCAGGGACATCGAGCAGCCGCCGCAGGTTGTCGTTGGCCAGGGCGATATCGGCGGTCTCCACCGCGACATCGGTGCCGGCCAGGCCCATCGCAATACCCAGATCGGCGGTCGCCAGCGCCGGGGCGTCGTTGACCCCGTCGCCCACCATCGCCACCACATGCCCTTCGCTCTGAAGTTTATGGACTGCGGCGAGCTTGTCCTCCGGCATCACCTGCGCGCGCCATTCGTCGATCTCCAGTTCGCGCGCGACCACCTCGGCGGTGTCGGGATGGTCACCGGTCAACATGACGATGCGGCGGACTCCGTTGTGGCGCAACCGGTTGAGCACCTCGGCGGCCTCGGGCCGGATCTCGTCGCGCAGGCTGATGACACCGACGAGCGTGCCGTCCACGGCCAGCAGCAACGGCACCTCAGCCTGCGCGCGGAGCTTGTTGACCCACTCGGTGGCCTTCGCCGAGACCCGGACCTTCTCTTCGCGTAGCAGTGTCGGGCTGCCCAGCAGCAGAACCCGGCCGTCCGCCCAGGTGCGCATGCCCAACCCGACCAGCACCTCGCACTGCTCGTGCGGCGGGATGGCGATGTGGCGTTCGGTGGTGGAGCGGATCACCGCCTCCGCCAGTGGGTGCCGCGAGTGGATCTCCGAGCTGGCCGCGTAGGCGAGGATCTGCTCAGGCTCCCAGTCTTTGTGCAGGGCAACGATGTTGGTGACCACGGGGCGCCCGATGGTCAGGGTTCCGGTCTTGTCGAAGACGATCGCATCGATGTGACCGGCCCGCTCGAGGTGGGATCCTCCCTTGATCAGGATCCCGCGCCGGGCGCCGTTACCGATCGCCGCGCTGATCGCCGTCGGCGTGGACAGACCCACCGCGCAGGGGCAGGCGATCAGCAGCATCGTCATCGCGCGCCGCACATCCCCGGTCACGGCCAGCGTGATCGCCGAAACAAGGAACGAGATGGGGACGAAGCGCCGGGAGAAGTTCTCGCCGACGGTCTGGATCGGGGCGCGGTCGTGCTGGGCCTCTTCGACCCGGGAAATGATGCGGCCGATGGTGGTTTCGTTGCCCACCGCGGTGGCGCGTACCACCAGCCTGCCGCGCATCACCACCGAACCACCGTGCACGGTGGCGCCGGCACTGATGCTGACCGGCAGGGTTTCGCCGGTGATCGCGGACTGGTCCACGACCGCCACACCGTCGATCACCTTGCCATCGACCGGGATGGCGACATGCTCATGGATCACCACCTCGTCACCGATCTGCAAGGTGTCGATCGCCACCTGCACTTCGGTGTCGCCGTCGGTGCGAATCCACGCCGTGTCCGCGGTACCGCGCAGCAGATCCGAGATGGCGCGCCGCGTGCGCCGCAGCGTCAGATCCTGCAGATACTCGCCGATGTTGAGCAGCCACAGCACGGTCAGGGCCACCACGTTCTCCCGCAGCACCATGCTGGCCACCGTGGCCGCGGTCACCAACGTATCGGTGCCCGCCCGCCCGTCGCGCAGTGAACGCAACGCACCCCGGAAGAACGGATAACCCATGAATATGGTCGCCCCGGTCGCGACCATCTGCCCGTTGGCGCCTAGCAGCGGAGGCCGGCGCAATCCGTAGCGGCGCACACCGAGCAGAAACAGGGCCAGCCCGCCGATCACGATCCGCAGCACCTCGGTATTGCGGACGTCCGCCGAGCGCGGTGTGCGGGACGGAATCAGCTCTGCGGCAACAGCTCGCGCCTCGCCGATGGCCGCCTGCAGCGCGACACGATCGCAGCGTGTCGGTGAATACCACACCACCACGGACCCGGTCAGCGGATACGCGTGCACTGCCCGGACACCACCCCGGCGGCCGACGGACTCCTCCACCGCGACCGCCCGCCGCGCGTCGTTGCGGACCCAGGGCACCTGGACTCGCATCCGCCCCGCGGCATCCGATACGACGACCGTGTCGGCATCATCGGCACCCACCATCATCACCCGATCAGTGGTCGTGATCGTGAGCCGCCACAGCCGCCGGCGGCTGAGACTCCTCACCGAGACGGCCACGCGCCTCGGCCACGACATCGGCCATCTTCAACCGCGCAGATTCCGCGGCCACCTCGGCCCGGCGTGTTCCGCGCAAACCCAACGTCGTGACCGCCACCGTGGTCCGGCGCACCGGCGCCTTACCCACCGCCTTGCGGACCACCTCATAGGCACTGACCCCCACCAAACCGGTGAAAACCGTTCCCGCGACCTTGCCCGCCAACACCTGCGGAATCATCGTGTCCTCCTTCGTCGCTGCCTGACCGGCACCTGCTGTTTACCTACCGCCGACCGTAGCCGAAATATATAGCAATATCGACATATCTTGATTAATTTACTGATATGCGAAATCGCGTCGTCGCACGAGAACCCGCATCGTTGCCGTAATGACAATCATTTCTAGGGAGCGCATTTTTCCCGATGCTCCGATGTTGTCGCATTTGGGATATGTGTTGGATGTGAAAACCATGATCGAAAAGCGGTTGACTCACGGCGTTGGTCCAGAAATCAGAGCGGCCTCTTGGAGGCACATGATAATCATTTCCTTCTGATGCGCTGACGTTGTTTACGATGGCGCGCGCCTATCGGTCGCATATATATCTCATGGTACACATATGCGGGAAACGCCGCCCGTTCGGCGATCCATTGATCATATTCGCTCTCGGTGCCACACTGAATCGTTGCGCTAAGCCACGCACGAAGACAGACGAGTGGAGTCGCGTGCAGCCACAATCGCCGGCGAACGCAAAAGTCTGGCGTCACGGCGATGGTGGTGAGAACACTCTGGGGCTTTTCCGGGCGGAGCGGTGTCACATTTCACCATGAAGGTCTCGCCAGCCGCAGCTGGTCGTCGCTGCGATTTGTCGTGGCAGTCGCCACGCGCCGGGCGTGGTCGCGGACCGCGCTGGGGTTCGAGTCCGCGGTCGCGCGGATCGCTTGGCTGGCAAATGCCCCGCCCAGACTTGCGTCGGCGGATCGGTCGACGTCGACATCGACCCGCGCGCTTTCCGTCCCCGCAACGTGCCCCAGCGCAGCTGCCAGCGCCGAGTCGACGCAGCCTGGTCCAGGTCAGGGCGTGAGGGCGCGGGGGGGTGTCTGACGACGCCGGGCACAGAGGGCCGGCGTCATCGGCGCCGATGGGCAACACACGTGCATGCTGGCCGATAAACCCATGGCTCGCGATTGACCGTCAGTGTCTCAACCGGTCGGTGGCCGGGCAGGGGCATGGCCCGCGGGGTCGGGCTCGGCAAGTGCCGTCGTTTCACAACGACTTCAGGTCGCGCGGCAATTCGCCAATGCCGCCTCACGGGGGCGTGCCGGTAATTGAGAAGGAGTGCCCGAGAAAATCGGCGGGCAGGCATTGCCGTATCTCGCTGTCGATATGCTGACACAAAGTTCCGTGGCACCAATATTCGCAACGAAACGCGGGTCGCTCCCTTCTCTGCTGGTTACTTTCTGCACATGACATTCATTGTCTTTGGCTGATAGCGAAGCACGTGCAGCAATCCACACCGATTTTGCATAGTGCAAATGAAAACCGTTAACACAAATCTTGCGGGATACCGGCGCGTGCCATTAGGGTCCGAATCGGCCTCAGCGATAACGCCGCTGTCGGAATTCACCCCCACCGCGGCGCTGCGACACATCGAAGGCCATGGCGACGGGCGGTGACGGTGGTGGCGGCGGCACAGGCGCGGGCGGATCCGGCGGTAACGCGACCACCATCTCCGCGGGCGGGGCCGCCGTCGGTGGCAGCGGCGGATCCGCGCGCGGGAACATTACCCGGCTCTGCGGTCGACCCTGGAGCACCCCTCGTCAACCAGCGTGCGACGACCGTCCCGAATCCGTGTGCGGGAAGCGCCCACCGTTTCCAGGTCTGGCACGCCTACCAAAAACCGAACCGCCGAAGGAGAGGCGAGTCGCAGCGCTAGCCACCCTGGTGATTGCTTGCATCGACAACCAGTTGTGAGGTCCTCAACACCCTGCGCCGGAGGCGGCACTGTCGATGCGCAGCGGCTGAAAACATCGACAGCACATTCAGAAAGCGTCGCGTCCGAAGCGCATACGCGAATGTACGGTCACGCGAAGTGGCTATGAACCTGTGATCGGTAACTGGTTCTGCCCGATTCGTCGCGGTCAGCATCCGCAGTTGTGTCCGCGCCAGGCCCGTACTCCTTGCCAGACACCGATGCCGGCGATACCGAGGCCGATCGCTGGGTCCAGGAACCAGCCGTCGGGCCATACCGCGGTCGCTGCCAGACCGATGAATACGGTGGCGGCTTGCGCGGCGCACAGATAGTTCTGGGTGCCTTTTCCGATGGTGGCCGCGGACTTGAGGCGGGCGCCCAAGGTGTGCTGGGCCCAGCCGAGGATGGGCATCTGCAGTAGCGCGGCGGCGGTGACCGTGATGGCCAGGGTGGTGATGTGAGGTTCGTGGTCGCTGATGAGGTGATGCACGGATTCGGCGGCAACATAGGGGGCGGTAAGCCAGAACGACACCGCGACGCCGCGCTGAGCATGTGATTCGGCGGTATCGGACAGGGTCCGTGCGCCGCTGAATCGCCAGATCACGACCAGGCTGGCCAGCGCCTCGGGGGCACTGCCCAGGGCCCACGCGGTCAGCGCGATGGATCCGGAGGTGATGCCTTGCCATAGCCCGACGGCTCCTTCAGCGACGATGAGGGTCAGGCTGATCCAGGACAGCCGGCGGGCCCAGCGGGCGTCGCGGTGCCAGTGCGCTCCGCGCACCGGAGCGGTGTGGGGTGTGACGTCGTGTGTGGTGGAACAGGTGTCGTCCATAGTGATATCGGTTTCTCCAAGCGAAGTGGGCGAGATGTCGGCGCGTGAGCTTCGGGCCTGCGCCGGATTGCGTGGTCGGGGGTGTTCTACGGGGTTCGATGGGGTGTGGGGGTGAAGCGGCTGGCGAGCAGGTGAACGATCGCCGCGGGCCGCGGTGGTGCTGTGTCGACCCAGGCTTGCGGGACCGAGAGCCCGCCGACCGTGGCCGCGGGCCCGAGGTGGGACTGTGTGTCGGGTGTCGCCGGCGTGCAGGTAGCGCGCAGACGCCGACCCCCGGGCGCGGGGCACCCGTTGAACCACGCCTGCACCGGCAGCGGCAGCGGCAGACCGCGTGTGCCGCGGCGACCGGTGTCGGGTTCGGCGATCTCTGAGGCCAGCGCGGCGACCGCTGACATCGGCGACGCCGTACTCGAGGAGTCCCAATCCGCGGGATCATCAACGGTGCCCGGCGCCGACAGGGGTTCGTCCGGCGCCGTGGGTGTGGCGAGCCGGTCCAGTGCCTGCGGTACCGCCCCGTACAGCGCTGCCTGGACGCCGGGTGGCGCCGACCTGCCGCTGTCAGCGGCCGGGGTCCCCGCGGCGTCGGGCACCGGGAAGGCCAGCAGTCGCGTCGCCATCGCGGCGTGGCGTGCGTACCGGTACATCGCGTGGGCGTCCTGTGCCCACATCTCGCTGTAGCGTGCTTCCACCGCGGCAATCGCCGGTGTGCATTGAGCGAGGCGGTTGGCCGCGGCCAGCGCACGGAGCCGGGCGCGGTTCTCGGTGACCTGGGTCGGCACCACCATGGCCGTCAACGCGGTTTCGTAGGCGGCGACGGCCGACCTGGCTTGGGCTGCGGTGTGGTGCGCGCGGATGGACGCTGTGGCGATCCAGGCCAACAGCGGCCGGATCGCCTCGGCCATCGATGTGGCCGCGGGCCCGTGCCACACCTCGCTGCGCAGGCCCGAGATTGCTGAGACGAAGGAGATCTCGGTGGAATACAGCGCCGATCCCAGCGCATTCCACGCGGTGGCCGCGGCCAGCATCGGCTGTGATCCCGGACCGCGAAACATCCTGTTGGAGTTGACTTCAGGCGGTAGCAATCCAAAATCCATGGTCTGGCCCTCACGCTGACCGGGCGGGCGGGGTAAGCAGCGGCGGACGCTGCCGGGGCGTGGCGACGTGTGCAGTCGGGCAGCGCACGGCGACACTGCCGGCACTGGGGATTGCGTGGGCGCGCAGGGCGGCGGCAGCGCAATTGCAGCGCGGGTCGACGGGGGAGCGGTACGGCGACAGGGTGTAAGCGGGCGTTGTCGGCGCAGGGTTCGCGACGGGGTGGGTGAACATGAATGTCCTTCACGCGGTGGGCTTTTGGGTGGACGATCAGGCCCGTCCCGCGCGGATTACGCGCTATGCGGAGATGCCGAATTGGCAGCACGGTCCGCGCGTCGGGGCAGGAGTCACGTGAGAGGGCCCGTGCCGCGTTGTGCAGGGTTCAGCTGAGAATGCGACGACGCCAGGAGTCCGCAGCCGCGGTGATTGAGTGCGCGGCCACGGGCGCGTCAACGATCTCAGGGCAGCGTGCACGGCCCAACGACATGACGCCAGCGACTCAGCGGCGCGCCACGCACAAAGAGGTCAACAGTGCTCGACCATGGTGAGCAGGGATGTGCCGTCGTGGCGGGCTTCGTCCGGACGCCGGCGTGTGCTCGCCGCTGCGGCTCGCGACGGCGATCAGCGCCGCGAGCATGCCGAGTGCGATCAACGCCGGTGCCAGTGGGGGCAGGATTCCCGCAGCGAATGCCTTCGGGCATTGCGGTAGCGGAAACTGTTTGAGATGCATGGGATCACCGTTGACGACGGCAGCCCCGGTGAAGGAGGTCAGTACGGCGTGGGCGGTGTCGGGCGTTGCCGGCGCGGTGTGCTCGAACTGGGCGGTGCCGCCGATCAGCAGCCACAAGATCGCTGCGATCGCGACCACCGATCGCAGCGGCGACCGGATACGCCTGCTGGAGAACATGTTAAGTCGAATTTAGCACCGGTTCATCTGTGTTGACCGCTGACCGGGCGGGTGGCGGCTAGGCCAGTGGCCGGTGTCCGCCGGAGATGGCGAGTAGGCGCTTCTTGTGCTCGGCGTAGTCGTGTTCGCTGAGCTGTCCCTCGGCGCGCTGTCGGGCGATGTCGCGGATCGCGGCCGCGACTCCGGTCATGACGGTGCGCGGTGCGGGCGACACGTCGACGTCCGCCTGCGCCGGTGTGCCGGCAGCGGACCCGGCCGGCCGCGCGGGGGTGGCGCGTGTGCCGTTGGGGGTGCTGCCGACGGCGGGTGGTCCGGCCGTGGCCTGCCCGGCCAGCGCCGCCGCAATCTGCGACGGGTCGGCGGTCAGAGATGTAGTGAACGCCGCAGTGCGCACTTCGGGTGCGGCCGGCGTCCAGCTCGACGGCACCGATAAGCCGCCGACCGCGTGTGCCTGGCCCAGGGTCGCCGATATCGTCGGCGCGGGAAACCGGCCGGTGGGTAGAGCCGGAAGGGTCGCGCGGAACGGCTGCACGGGTGCTGATCCGGTATCTGGCCAGGATGCCTTGCCGTCCCAGCCGCTGACCGTGTCATCGTCGATGAGGCCCGACAGTGTGTTGAACGCGGAGGCGGGAAAGTCGCCGAAGGTCGTCAGCAGATCGGTCGGTACGAGCACAGCGAGACCACTGATGTCGCTGGGGGCAATGAAAAGGATCGAGCTGACGCTGGCCAACAGGCTGAGCGTTTCAGCCGGGGCCGGTGCCGCCGCCGCGGACAACGCCTGCGGCACCACCGATATGGGGTCCAATGCGGTGCCGGCAAAGGTGCCGGTGTGGCCGACGGTGGCGGCGGGGTTGGCCGCCGCGCCCGGGTCGGCGCTCTGTTGTGGGGAGCGAAACGGGCTGAGTACGACCGCAGCTGCCGACGACCCCGCGTAGGTGTACATCGCCAGCGTGTCCTGCGCCCACATCTGGGCGTAGACGGCCTCGGTGGCCGCGATCGCCGGTGTGTTCTGACCCAAAAAGTTCGAGGCCACCAGCACTGCCAGCAGGGCGCGGTTGGCGGCGACCTCCGGTGGCGGGACCGTGGCGGCGAATGCCGCCTCGAACGCGGCGGCCGCTGTGCGGGCCTGGACGGCAGTTTCCTCGGCGTGCGCGGCGGTGGCGCTGAGCCACTGGACATAGCGCTGGGCGGCGGCACTCATCGCCGCCGACGACGGACCCGACCACGCCCCCTCGGTCAGTTCGGCCACCGCCGACGCAAATCCGGTCACCGTCGCGTACAGCTCGTCAGCCACGCTGCCCCACGCCTGGGCTGCGGCCAGCATCGGCCCCGGTCCCGGACCGGTATACATCCGGCCGGAGTTGATCTCCGGCGGATAGATCCCGAAATCCATGACCACACAAACCTCTTCCCGATGACCGACGTGTTCGGCAAACGACAGTGGGGCGTTAGCGACCCAGCAGAAGGTTCTTCTGCTCGGCGTATTCCTCGTCGGACAAAATCCCCTCGTCGCGTAGCTTGGTGAATTCGCGGAGTTCCGCAGCTACGCCCGTCACCACCACGCGGGGATTCTCCTGCGGCACGGTGTCTTTCGCGCCCGTGTCCGCCTCATCGACGCTGACCGCACCCGTGGTGGCGCGTGCTGTCGCACGGGTGCGGTGCGCCACCCTTGCGGCGCCGGTGCCCACCGTGGCGGCCACGGCCCGCCCGGCCATCCCCGCCAGGGCCATCTCGCTGAGCGTGCCGGCCACCCCGTCTGCTGCCGCGGGGACGGCAGCGGCAGAAGGGGTCCCGGGCAGCGCCGGCAGCGTGACCGCGACAGCGCGCACCGCCGGGGTGGCAACAGTCCAGGCCGCCGGCACGGACAACGCGCCGACAGTGCCGGCCTCGCCCAGACCGGCCTCGACGCTGGGCACCGTTCCTTCCGGCAAGTTGAGCAGCGGCGCCGGGAACGGCCTCACCGGCGCCGGCGCATCACCGGGAAACGGTTCCTCGCCCTGCCAACCGCTGATGATCTCGTCGGTGTGAATACCCGTCTCGGCGCCGATGATGGACACCGGAAGACCGATCACCCCGACCACCCCGGACGGCACGCCGACCGCAAAGGTGGCCAGGGCCGCGGTGATGCCGAAGGAAATGGTGAACAGGTCAGCCAACGTGCCGAGGGAGTCCGCGTTCACCGGGACCGCCGCGGCGGCAGCGCGCTGCAGCTCGCTGGGCACCGCGGAGAAGACCTGTTGGACAGTGCTTTCCGCGACACCACTGGTCGGGGCGGCGGCGGCCTGGTTGGCCACGCCGACCGGGTTGGTGGTCTGCTGGGGTGGGGTGAACGGTGTCAGCGCCGTCGCCGACGCTGACGAGGCCGCGTAGCCGTACATCGCCGCCACGTCCTGGGCCCACATCATTGCGTACTGGGCTTCGGTGGCCGCGATCGCCGGGGTGTTTCTACCGAATATGTCGGTCGCGATCAGGGTCATCAGCCGACTGCGGTTGGCCGCCACCAGCTGTGGCGCCACCGTCGCCGAGAACGCGCTCTGATAGGCGGCCGCCGCGGAACTGGCCTGAGCGCTGGTCTCTTCGGCCTGGGCGGCAGTGGCCCGCAACCACGCCACAAACGTTGCGGCCGCGGCGCTCATCGACGCCGACGCCGGCCCCAGCCAGGTTCCGGCGGTCAGTTCCGCGACCACCGCCTGGTAGGAGCTCGCTGTCGAATGTAGTTCGGCGGCAAGCACATCCCACGCCTGGGCCGCGACCAACAGTGGTGCGGACCCGGCGCCGGTATACATCCGGGCGGAATTGACCTCCGGCGGAAAGCTCGCGAAATCCATGGCTCGTTGCTCCTCTACGTCACCGCGGCCAAGGCCGGACCCCGCCGACGCCAACGAGGTCCGAAGAACGGGTCACCCCCGCTCCGGGGGGGCGCCGCTGTCCGGTGTGGCTCGTCATCAGGCAACCTCACAACCGTTGCGGGTCAACGGAGTTGAGTTCATTCTCTCTGCTCCTGACTGTCCTGGCGTCATCACACGCACCCAGGGACAGATCTGCTTTTCCCCGATAGTTAAACAGAAAATGCATACATGCGCATACCTAAATATGATTGTCGTTTTCGGATTGGCCGGCCCGCTAGCGGGGATCGCGTTGCCTGACTGATCCGCTGCCGGGTGAGCGGGGCGTTGAAGGTCGAGAGACGACCGGTGAGCAGCACCGCGATGATCCGCAACGCCCACAACGCGACATACGTGCAGGTTTTCAGGCGCGCACGAGATACCGGTCGGGATCGGGCGGGGCAGGTTCAGTGAGCGCGCGCTGAACAGCGGATGAAAACAGCAAAGCCGCGACGTCAGGACCTGACCAATCTCTCCTGGAGTGCTAGCGTCGAAGAGTCATGAAATGTGAGGCCGTTAGTCGAAACTCACAAAAGCGCTACCTCGTCGCTGCGCTGACAGCAGCATGGATGGCGTTGGCAGTCGTTGTCCTCGGCGCCCATGACGGCACCCACAGCAGCGTGCTCTGTTTGCAGCTCAGCGCCCGCCCCGCACCGCAGGCGCCGGCGAGATCCCCGAGTGCTCACTCCGCATCCGACACCGATAACCAGCATGTGCACAAGAGGTCGCCCACCGACCATCACGAGCCGCTGTCGGTGACGGCGATGCCACGATCGGCTGCGGCGTGGGTGATCGGCGGCGCAGCCGCAGCGCTGGGTGCGGTCGTGGCTGGATGGGCCCGGGCCGGCGCGCTGGGCGGGCACGGTCCTCATGGCTCGGCGCTCGTGGACGCCGGGCAAGACATCTTGGCGCGATTCTGCTTGTCGCGTCGCTGACCGGTCAGCGGCAGGTCGTCGTGCCTTGCGCCGACGGTCGGTGATCATTCACTTCTTCACGGACCCCCATTGCGACGCTGGTGCTTACCGCTGATCTCACGATCGGCCGTCGGCCTGGCAGATCGCTAATGAGGCAGCCGGTCAGACGACAAACCGCCTGGGTGGGATGAATCCCCGTCGATGGCGGTCCTATCACCACTTGAAAGGCTCATGATGTTCACCACCACAGTTAGTCACCCCGACACCACCAGCACGCACCCGGACCCCACCAGCACGCACCTACCCACCACAAGCACGCACTCCGTCAGCACCAGCACGCACCCCGACAGCGCGGTGTCCCTCACCATCGTAGCGGCCGCTGCCGGCCGAATCCGCCTGCGCTTCAGCGGGTCTCGACTCGACCAGGCCCGCGCACGCAGGGTCCAGGACATCGTCGGGCGCCTCACCGGAGTCCGGGACGTGCAGATGTACCCCAAAACCGCATCAATGGTGATCTGGTATTCCTCGGCGTGCTGCACCAGTGCGGCCATCCTGTCCGCCATCGAAGACCAGGAACACCTCTCAATCATGTCGGCACCTTCCCGTGTCCGGCAGTCCGCGGATGACAGTGAGCCGGGGGCCTTACAGCACCTCATCGGCTGGACAGCGCGAGTGCTCGCCGGTCACCGCGATGACTCGTCACCGGCTGCTCCTACCGCGCTGAGCAGCATTGCAGCTCAGCGTGACGCCGAGGACAGCACCGGCGGTCCGCAACCGCTGTGGAAGAACGTCAAACTGCAGCGAGCAGCGTGCTCTGCGACGCTGTTGACCGCCTCGGCCCTGTCTACGTGGATCATTCCGCTCAAGCCCGTGACGCTGGGATTGAAGGTCCTCGCGCTGGCGCTAGGGGCTTCGACGTTCGTGCCTCCTACCCTCAAAGGATTGAGCCGAGGCCGCGTCGGCGCGGACACCCTGACCGTTACCGCTGCGCTCGGTGCCGTCGGACTCGGCGACATTGGCGGCGTCGCCAAGTTGGCATGTCTGCTGTCGATGACCGAGGGCTTGGATGAGTACTCCGCCGCACGCGAGCGCCGCAGCCTGCAGGCACTGCTCTCGCTGGCCCCAGATCACGCCACGGTCGAGCGGAACGGTACGCAGACGGTGGTAGCCGCTGCGGATTTGCGCGTCGGTGATCAGATGATCGTCCAACCCGGGCAGCGCCTGGCCACCGATGGCATCATCCGCGCCGGGCGCAGCGCCCTCGATCTTTGTGCGATCACCGGCGAATCAGCGCCGGTCGTCGCCGTACCCGGGGACCACGTGCGCGCGGGAACAACCAATGGGCACGCAGCGCTGCGGGTCGAGGTCACCGCGACGGCCTCGACCAACTCCCTGGCACGCATCGTGCACGTTCTGCAAGCCGAACAGACCCTGGAAGCTGCAGGCAAGCAGCACGCCGACCGCGCCGCGCGACCGCTGATAGCCGGCCTCGTCGTCGCTGCGGCGCTGGTCGCCGTCAGCGGAAGCCTCTACGGCTCCCCGGCCGTGTGGATCCGACGTGCACTCATGCTGCTGGCCACTGGGGCGCCCTACGCGCAGGACGCCGCCAGCCTGCAAAGCCGGCTCACCGTGGACAAGATCCACACGCTAGCCGCTTCGCGGCCCATGATCATCGACGCCACCGAGCAGGAACCCCACACTGAGCAGCCCCTGACCGCCGCCGTCGCCTAACCTCCCAACCGAACCTCTGTTGCCCGAATGCTGAATATGGACGTGCGTGTCGGCGGCAACTGAATACTGACCAGTGCGCGGCCGCCAGCTGGTCAGATTTCGGTTGCCGTTGACAGTGCGCTCTCATGAAAGTGACTATGGCGCTGATTGAGCCGGCGAGCTCGTCAGTAAACGTGCATTCCTGTAACACCGACCGCGGGCGGCAGACCGCAGAAAGTGGCTTGAACGATGGAGCCGGACAGCTCATCACGCAAGAACGAGACATTTCGAGCGAGCTGGTTCAAGGGGCGATCATCGATTATTGGCACCACAGTTACCGGTGCTGGTAGGTCAGTCTTCGTCGTCGCCTGCGCAATAGTTGTCACAAACGCAGGTTGCTCGCGTGACACCACACCCGCTCAGATGAGCACCCCGCCGGTGTCAGCTGTCGACTCGTTGATTGTCAGCGTCGAAGAAGTACGGCGCATCGCCAACTACGACGAACTCGCCTCCCGGTCGCACGCTGACCTGCGTCAGCCGCCGCCAGGAGACTTAAACGCTCCGGGTCCCTGCCGCGCGGCGGGAACTAGCGACCTCACGTTTGCCAGTGGCTGGTCGGAGTTTCGTAGCGCGGGGTATAGCGGGGTCACCGACAACCTCGAGCCCGGCGGGAACGCCATGATCGACTCAGTCAGTCAGGCCGTTGCGATGTACCCAGACACCCACGCGGCACGCCAAGCGCTAAATCAGCTGGAGTCATCGCTGACAGCGTGTGTTGCCTTGCACAACCCTAACTACAATTTCACCCTCGACCACCCGGATTCCTCCACCCTGAAAATCACCGCCCCAGGTTGGAGCCACCTGTATCGCTGGAAAAATACGGTGTTGATGTCCGTTGGTGTATTGGGCATTGAACCAGCAGAGCGGATCGCAACCGACGTGCTGCAGGTAATCACCGACCGAACCAAATAGCACCGTGTAATCTCAGTCGTGCTCGCCCAGGTCGATGATTACCCGGGCAACCGGAAGCGACACCTTTGCCTGCCCCGTCGTCGGGCACCAACGCGTCGAAGGCGACGATGGCAGCGCCTCCATCATCGCTAATCTATCGGCGCCCACACCGTCCGCCATCATCGCCTAGTCGCTGCGCTGCACACTCGCACCCAAAACGTCTCCGGCCCCGGAGCTGAGCCCGCTTGGTGCTCAAAAAACGAGCGGGCGTCGACATCGCGCATTCTCAGGTTACTGCAGCGGTTATTTTAGGCGTGGGGGATACTCTCCAAAAGGCCGGATCACCGTAGCGAACAACGGGTCGCCGGTACTTATCGGCCGAAGGTCGGGGGAGGGATATGAGCGATCACACCGACGCCGCGCCGAGGTCTGAGTTGTCTAAGCCGATCGCCGTTGTCAAGGACGTCTCCGAACCTGTCGCCAAGGGTGCCGTCCATGTTCTGACCAAGCCGCGTTTGCGCGGCTGGATCCATGTCTACTGCGCCGGCGGGGCTGTCATCGCGGGCGCGGCGCTGGTAGCGGTGTCGTGGGCGGTGCACTCCAGGCGAGCCGGTCTCGCGACGCTGGCATACGTCGCGGCGACCGTGGCGATGTTCACTGTTAGTGCCGTCTATCACCGCGTTCACTGGCAGTCGGCGACCATTCGGGCACGGATGAAGCGGCTCGACCACTCGATGATCTTCGTGTTTATCGCCGGCAGCTATACACCGTTCGCCAGACTGGCTATGCCGCATGCGACTGAGCATGTGGTGCTAGCGATCGTGTGGGGCGGAGCGCTGGCCGGAATCGCCCTGACAGTGTTCTGGCCGACGGCGCCGCGCTGGGTGGGCGTGCCGCTGTATCTGCTGCTGGGTTGGGTGGCGGTCTGGTACACGGGTCTGATCCTTCGCAACGCCGGGGTGGCTGCGATGGTGCTGCTGGCGGTCGGCGGCGTCCTATACAGCGTTGGTGCTGTGTCCTACGCACTGCGTCGGCCCGACCCGTGGCCGTCGACGTTTGGTTATCACGAAGTTTTCCATGCCTGCACCGCAGTCGCGGCGATCTGCCACTACATCGCCATGTGGTTCGCGGTCTTCTAAAACACCCCGAATTTGGCGGGCATTAGTCCATCCGCCATGCGTCCGTGGCGCACTCGAAGGCCAGCGACAAATGCGGTTGCTGGCTTGCGGGGAAGGCCGGTGAAAGGGCTGTGAATGACGACGTTGAATACTTCGCTTAGCGTGACATCGACAGCGAGCGTGCCTGAGCGCCGACCGAACGTGGCCGCTATTGCCAAAACGTGCAGATCGGCTTTGATTTTCTGCTGTGCAATCACAGCGTTCTCCGCTTGCTGGCGTCCCAGCACGTCAGCCAAGCCGGGCAATGCGCCGCCCAGTGTCGAGGCGTTGATCGTCAGCGTCGACGACGTGCGGCGCATCGCTAACGACGAGGAGCTCACTGCGCGTGCAGGCGCCGACCTTCGTCGACCGCCCCCGGGAGATGTCAAGGCTCCGGGTCCCTGCCGGGCGGTGGGTATCAGCGATCTGACCTTTGTCGGTGGTTGGTCGACGTTTCGCAGCGCGGGATACAGCAGGGTCAGCGACGACATAGCCCCGAGCGGGATCGCCCCGTTCGGCTCGGTCAGTCAGGCTGTTGCGGTCTACCCGAACTGGCATGCGGCGCACCAAGCGCTCGATCAGCTGGAGTCATTGCTGACTGCTTGTCTTGCCTTGAACGATCCGAAGTACGCATTTTCCCTAGACCACCATGATTCCCCGACCCTGAGGATTGCTGCTCAGGGCTGGATGCACCTCTATCGCGTGCAAAATTCGGTGATGATATCCGTTGGCGTGGTGGGCGTTGAACCAACGGAGCGGATCGCAACGGCCGTTCTTCAGACCGTGACCGACCGCATCGAGTAACGCATGTCGGCTCCGGTTGAAAAGTGAGCACCCTTCTGATTGGAGAGTGATCACTGTGGAGGATTGGGCGGAGATTCGCCCGCTGTATCGGTCGGAGAACCTGTCGCAGGCTGCGATCGCGCGGAGGTTGTCGCTGTCCCGCAATACCGTGGCCAAGGCGATCAACGCCGAGGCGCCACCACGCTATGAGCGCGCACCGTCGACCACGTCGGCGTGGGCGCAGATCGAGCTGGCGGTTCGGGTGCTGCTCGGGCAGTTCCCGACGATGCCGGCCACGGTCCTGGCCCAGCGGGTCGGCTGGAGGACAGCCGGTACGGGTCGGTGGTTGCGCAGATCGCCGCAGCCGGCGAGCAGTGGCGACCTCTGCGCGACGGACTGTTCGACGGGGAGGCAAGGCGTGTACAAGTCGCCTTGGACTACGTCACCGACCAAGTGACCCGACTACGTCACCAACGGGTGTGATCGGCGAGCAGGTGGCGGCACCCGTCGGGCTGCTCCCGCCACCAGACCTCGTCTAACACCAAGCCGGCGGAGGAATCTACCTCGGTCCCGACGCCAACCCCCACGCCGTCGACCTGATCAACGGATCCACGAACAACTGGCTGCCCATCGAACTGGCCAACCATCATGGCTGGGAAGCCATGGTCGCCGCCGTGGGCATCACCGACACCGCCGCCGACCACCCCCACCTGAGCCTGGCCTCACCGCAGCCTGCAACCGCACCTGCGAACGCAGAACCCGCTGTCCACGACGCCTCTTCTGGTCGCACCGCAGGCGCGCGTTCCTGCGCTGCGACAGCGCACCGAGTATCCTGAATCTCGGTAGCAGCGCCTGCCTGATCCACGTGCTCGTCGCCCACGTCGGCGCACCAACGGACAAGGTTTCCCGGAAATCGCGCACGTTCGATTAACCCGTCGTCATTGAGCATGCGCCGCGGGTGGACGTGGGCCGCCGCGGTAGGAGCATCCGATGACCACAAACCGATCCCGCAAACAGCTGATCCGCAGCATCGCCGAGCAAACCGGCCGGTCCTACGTCGAAATCGCCCGCCTCGCCGGACACATTCGACAAGACCCTCGACGAACACCCCCGACTCACCAGCTTCAGAATGGGTATCTACCGCCGCCACACCGACACCGCCCAACAACGGGCCGACGAGTTCGTCAAGGAACGCACACACCTCCGCAACTCGTTGCCCATCGTGATCACCGTGACCCTCTGGCTCACCGCCAACATCGGAATGATCAAGACACCCACCCGCGGCAGCTACGGACTCAAACACCTCGCCGAAAGCTCCATCGGCCAGTACGTCACCAACGGCCAGCTCATCGCCGCCGCCCTCATCGCCGGCTACCCCATGCGCGAAGCCGGCGGCCCGAACCCGCTCTTCGGCATGCGCAAACGCGACCTCGACCGGGCAGAAGCCGCCGTCAACGCCAAGCGCTGATACCTGACGGCGCCCCCCACCCCGGCAACCGGACGGGCAAACACCGCCCGGTCACCCCGTCACGGCTCCGTAGACGCACCGCCCTCCTCGACCTGCGGCCCCGGCAGATCGAGGAGGCGGACGTTCGCGTCACTGAGCCCGAGCGGGTCGACAACCCATTCGTGCTCGTCGTGGCCTTCGTCGATGAAAGCCAGCAGATGCTCGGGGTGCACGTGCGCCACGTAGATGACCCCGGGTGGACGGCTCGACATGCCTGCGGTCGCGAAGCGTCGTGCAACAGCCACCTCGGTGCTCCACGACATTCCGAATCGGTGCTCGGGGGTGCAGCCACGGTAGACACTGACGGGTTCAGTCGGTCTCGGTGATGGCACACCGAGATAGGTGAATCCGTTGAGGCGGAACAACTTCTGCCATTCGCGGTAACCGATGCACGACGCCGAGCCTGGTTCGCCCGATGCCCAGGCCGCAGCGACGATGCCGTTCATCGTTGGGTCCGCAAGATCGAGTTGCCCGGAGTCGTTGAGATCGCGCAGGAGCTTGGAGCAGTGGACGATGCTGACGTCGCTAAGCGATTCTCGCGTGAATCTCGGTGTCTTGGGCCCTCTGGGCGGGTGTGCGGACGCTGGCCCGGCGAAGGTCGGCTATCAGCTTCTCAGTGCGGTCATCCACGCTGCTTTTCGTACCAGAGGCGCCCGGGTACTTGTGTCGCTGGCGCTGACCGCGGCGCGGGCACCTACCGACGCCGCCGACCCCCTGGGCCGACCACAAGCGGCCAGGAGCTGTCGGGGTCCTCTCGTAGGCTCGTTCCCGACGGACGGGAGGGTCACGTTGATCGTTCCCGATGGGCGCACTGATCTGGAGAAGCTCAAGGAGTTGCTGGGCAACCCTGAGCAGACCCATCTCGATCTGAAGGCGTCGGTGGACCTGACGAACGCCGCCGACAAGCTGAAGTTCGTCAAGGACGCGGTGACCATGGCCAGTCGCCCCGAGGGCGGTTACATCCTGATGGGCGTCGACGACGCCGGCGCTCCGTGCCTGCCCGTGGGCACGATCACCGACCGGGCTCGCTTCGACGGGTCACGCGTAGGGGCTCTCATCCGCAGTTACGTCGAGGCCGCGGTACACGTCGTGGTCGAGATCCACGAACTGGCTAACCACGAGATTGTGGTCATCTACGTCCGCAACCCCGACGGGCTGCCCGTCCCGTTCAATAAGGACGGACAACACCCGGGCCCTGCGGCCGGCGACAAGGACGTGACCGTGTTCCGCAAGGGGGAGATCTTCGTCCGTGAAGGCGCGGAGAACGTCCCCATCCGTTACGCCCACTGGGCCGACCTGCTGTCCTTCTACACCCGCGGCATCCGTGACCAGTCCACCGAAGCCGCGCTGTCGATGCTGCGTGAGGTCGTCACCGGTCGCGACAGCGCCGCGGGCAACGCTGGTGTTCCGCTGCTCGCGGACATGGACGAAACCACTTTCGCCGCCACCGCAGTTCGACTATTAGAAGCCGGCAACGACGTTCGGCTACGGCAGTTTCTGCGAACCGTGTCGCGGTCCACCGGAGCCGCGGTCGACCTCGCGGCCTTCGCCGACGCCGTCGACAGGTGGGCGATCTTCTGCGCCCAGACACTGCACTTCGAACGACCCGACCTCACCGACGAGGCGATCGGCAAGTTGGTGGAGTCTTACCAAGGGTTAGGCATCGGCGCCGACGACGACCGCCGGCGCCTGATGATCGTGGAGCGCATCTACGTTGTGGGGAGCTTGGCGGTGCGCCTCGGCGCGTGGGATACGGTTCGCTCCTTGGCGCTGCGCCCGGTGCCGGGCAACGCCTTTGAACCTGGCTACATCTACTCGTCGTGGATCCGCGCCGCACAGGTGTACGCCTCGCGGGCCGGTCTGACTGCAGATCCCCGCGGCGACTACCTGCTGTCAGCGGCTCGCGAGTTGATGGTCGAGCACCCCGCGATGCGCCCCGACCTTAACGACGCTGCGGTGCCCCCAGGAGAGGCAGCGCCATTGGATCCAGCGCTGAACTCGTTGTGCGAGTTCGACTTGGCCTACTGCATCGTCGTGGCAGCCCTAGGCACCGACCGCAGCAGCGGATACCCATCGTCGGCGGCGTTCGACGAGGACCGTGCCAAACCGGTCGCCCAAAAGATCGTGGCTGACCCAGAAATGCGGCATCGCCTTCTACCCGAGGTCGACGACCCCGCGGTCGCCGACGCGCTCTTCCGCACCTACGACCTTGCCATCCGGCAGTCCGCGTCGAGCTACGGGACTCGCTGGTGGGCCATGCCCCCCAGCGTGGACGCGTTCGTCGGCCGCCATCGTCCGCCGCCGGTCTAATCACCAAAGACCATGGCTGGAAACATTCGTCGATCGATGGTGCGCACACCCACACGCGGAACTGGGTCCGAGCTGCTTCGCACGCGCGCCATTGCGACCGAATCGTCGGCGGTGCAGCGGCGCATGATACGGCGGCTCCGTCGGAGATCTGTGAGGCCGTCGCGGGTGAACGCTGCTTGCAGGTCACCGTATTTTGCCGCGGAGATGTCTGGGCGGATTCCTTCGTCGGATTCGACGAAACTGGGCGGCGAGGTTGTCGCCGCAATTCGGGAAAATGCCGGGCTGGCGACCCTCCTCCCGAGTGGGGTGGGGTGGGGTGGTGAGTGGGTGGGGGGTCCTATGGAGCGTTGTTGGTCACCCGAGCGTCCGCTCGTCAATCAGCGCGCGGAGGGCATCGGTGACCAGCGGTGCCCTGCCACTGAGGACGTCGCCGAGGAGGACACGACCGAGGTTGTCGTGCACTGAGAGCCTTAACAGCCGCATTCCGCCGTGAAGGGCGGTGATGTCCCGCATGGCGTCGTACAGAGCGCGCTGCTTCCAGCGAGGGGAGCCAGCACCGTCGAGTTCACGTGGCGGTCCAGGTGGTCCGAACAGTCGCTCGGTCGAGTCGTTCGTCCAGTAGCCACCCCAGCCGCGTTCATTCCGGCATACGTCCTCGAACTGAGCTGCGTACGTTAGGTAGTCGCTGCGCCACGGACAGCCGTTGAGCCCATTCGGGTTCCAGGGTTAGTGCCCTGTAGCGGTTGAAATGAGCACTCTCGTCCAGTTCGACCACGAGGTTGCCCGAGTACGCCGAATCCCACGGTCCCGTGGTCAGCTGGGGATCGGGGTGAATGCCACCGAGTGCGCGGTACAGCTCGATGACCTGTTGACGTGCTGGCTGCGACATGGCGGTGAGCTTCGCCCGGGGAGGTTTGTCCGTTTCGTTGAAGCCCATTGCCCCCAGCACTTCACCCAGCCGGTCCTGTTGTGCGCCCATGCCCGTAGCCTCCCCAATTCTGCCGCTGATGCTAGCCACTTCGACCTGAAATAGATCTGATGGTCTATGCGGCTTCGCGACGGTTTCGACCGCGGATGCTCGTTCGAACGGCGGTCTGGTTGTCAGCTGGCCAGGATGCTGATCTCGACTAGGTGTGGGCGATGACGCCCGTGTCCGCACCAGGTGCGGGCTCGTGCACGTAAGCGGCATTCGGAAACTCAGCGCCCCGTCGGCACCCCACTCGGCACAGGGGCCGCGGTCGACAAGATCCTGAGGGCGGGCGGACGGTGCCGGCCGGTGAGGATGTCGCCGAGCGGGACGCGGCCGAAGCGATCGCGTCCTAAGCTGTGTCGACGGCGGCTGAAAATTGACCCCCTGGCGGCGCGCCGGGGTCAGATTTCACGTGCCGCTGACAAGCTGCGGGTCGCACGACGCGTTCCGGGTACCCCTTGACACCCCCGGTTGTCGCGCCGCGGGCCCGCAATACCAGTGCCCCGCCGGCCGATCCCCGTTCCTATCCGGCGGGGTACTGCTCAGGCCTGGCCGGCCGACCCCCACTCGGGGCACAGGGGTGGGCCTCGATCCCACCGCACTCGGCACGGGGGTGGGGTGGGGGTGTGGTTCGTAATCGGTTGTGGGGGTGGTGGTTTGGCTGGTTTTGTCGGTGTTTGGAGGTAGGATTGCTGGTGTAGGGCACGCGGGAGGGGCTGGCCCGTTGTTCCCGGTAGGGGGAAGCGTGGGCCGCCGCGATGAGTTGGTGCTGGCTGCGGTGGTTGAGGCGTTGAGTTCGTTGGTGTGTAGGGATTCGCGGACTCGGCAGCGGCGGGTGATGCAGGTGAGGGAGGTTGCTGGGGTGTTCGGTGGTGTCGGTGTTCGGCGGTAGTGTCTGCTGGTGTTGGGGCACGCCGTGGGGGTGGGCCTGGGGTTCTCGGGTGGGGGGTGTGGGTCGTGGCGCAGGTGAGTAAGACTGCGGGTGTGGTGGCGTGGACGGGTGCGTGGCGTGTGCCTACCGATAAGCGTGATCATCAGCG
>NZ_JCALDR010000014.1:0-145368 GCF_059812965.1 Mycobacterium sp. NGS29 | reverse complement strand
ACCAACGCCACCATCGACACCGAAACCGCCGGTCCCGCCGGCGGCAACAGCGCCCAGCACTTCAGCACCGGAGGTTGCCTCGACGGTGCCCGCACCGCCCGCGCCGCCAGTGCTGCCCGCACCGCTACCGGACCCGCCGTCCCCGCCGGTAGCGCAGCCTGCGGCGGCGCTCCCCGGGCCATCGGCAGTCACAAGGCCCAGACCACCGGCACCGCCCTGTCCACCGGTGCTGCCGCTCCCGCCGGCCCCGCCCCGCACGCCGCTGCCGGACCCGGTTGCCCGTCCACCGCCGGTTGCCTCGACGTCAGCATTGCCACCCGAACCTCCGCCGGCACCGTCAGCGCCACCGCTTCCCCCGTCGCCGCCGACCGCGACTCCGGCCGCAGTGCTGTTGGCGCCGTCGGCAGACACCGTGGCAGAACCGCCCTCGCCGCCGGCGCCGCCGGGAAGACCAGCGGCGCCAACCGCACCACCGCCGCCGCCGTCGCCACCGCGGGCGGATCCGTCGACAGTTCCGCCATTGAATGCGCCGACACCGCCGAAGCCGCCGAAGCCGCCGTCACCCCCAGCCACACCGCCGGCACCAGCCCCGCCCGCGCCGCCCATGCCGCCCACGGCGTTACCTTTCGCAACGCTGCCGTTAAACGAATAGAGCTGGCCAGCGCCACCCTCACCACCGTTGCCACCCGCACTACCGTCGAAGCTCTCACCGCCGTTCCCGCCGCTGCCACCGGTGGCGGTACCGCTGACGCTGCCACCGCCATTTTCTGCGGCCACCACGCCTTGGCCGCCGCTGCCGCCGAAACTCCCGCCGTTGGCCGTACCACCGCGGCCGCCGCTGGCGACGCCGGTCGCAGTGGCAATGTCGCCCCCCGCGCCGATAATCCCGTCGCCTCCGTCCCCGCCGACGCTGTCAACGCCCGCGGCTGAACCACCGGCCCCGCCCACAGCCGTGCCGCTGGCATGCTGTCCGGTGCCGTCGATGAAGCCTCCGACGATCTCACCGTCGCCACCCCCACCGCCGACGCCGCCGTCCGCCCCTGCGCCACCGTCGCCCCCGGTCGCTGAGCCTTCGGCGCTGCTCACCGCACCCGCCGACGTGGCCTTGCCGTCACCCCCGGAGCCACCGGCGCCACCACCGGTGGCCTGACCACCGGCACCACCCCGAGCACCTCCGTTCGATCCGACGGCGTCACCTCCGGCGGTGGCTTCCAGGCTGCCCTGGCCACCGCGTCCGCCGGTGCTGCCGGTGCCGGTGGCCGACCCGCCGATACCTCCGGCAGCGGTGCCGGTCGCAGTGCTGTCCGCATCGGCAGCGCTGACGGTGCCGGCGCCGCCCTCCCCACCGATGCCACCTTGGATGCTTGCACCGCCGGTACCTCCGACGGCGACACCGTCGGAGACGACGCCGCCCGAGTTCGCTTGCACCGTGCCGGCGCCGCCCTGCCCGCCTTCGCCGCCAGCACCGGCACCAGACCCGCCGGTCCCACCGGTGGCGCTGCCCGTTGCAGCGCTACCCGGGCCCTCGGCAGTGAGTTGACCAGTACCCCCGGCTCCGCCTTTTGCCCCGTCGGAACCGGCGCCACCGGCCCCGCCCCACACCCGGCTGTCTGCGCTGCCGGCGCGGCCGCCGTCGTTCGCCTCGATGGCACCCTCACCACCGGCACCCCCGGACGCATCTGCTTCACCGCCGCCACCTCCGGTGCCACCGCGAGCGGTGCCGGCAGCGGTGCTGCCAGCCCCTTCGGCAGTGATCTGACCGAGGCCGCCAGCACTGCCGGCGCCGCCGGAATTACCGGCTTGGTCGCCCGCGCCACCCGCACCGCCGGCCCCGCCGGTAGCGCTGCCGCTGGCGAGACCACCGTCGGCCGCGCCTACCAGGGCACTGCCGCCGGCTCCGCCGTCCCCACCTCCGGCACCGGCACCACCGGCGCCGCCCGCCCCGCCCATGCCGCCGGTCGCCGCGCCGTCGACCGATGTGTTGCTGCTGAACGACTGCAGGTGCGCGTCCCCGCCGTCGCCGCCTTGACCGCCGATACCGCCGCTGGTGCCGGCCGCGCCACCGGCTCCGCCATCTCCGCCGGTTGCGGTACCGGTGGAAGCGGCTCCGTTGACGCCGATGACTGTGGCGTCGCCGCCAGTTCCGCCGGAGGTGCCCGCGCCGCCGGCGCCGCCGATCCCCCCGGTAGCTGTTCCTGAGACGTCGCCGCCGAAGGCGCCGAGCCCGGCCACTCCGCCCGAACCGCCCAGCCCGACGCCGTTGGCCTGACCCCCGAGGCCACCGGTGGCGATGCCGTCAACGGCGCCGGCGGTTTCGGCCGTGACGATGGCGTCGCCGCCGTCACCGCCGAAGCTGTCAGTGCCGCTCGCCGCGCCACCTTCACCGCCGGTGGCGCGGCCGGCAGTAGTGCTGCCTGCACCGTTGCTGGAAGCAGTGCCATAGCCGCCGCTTCCGCCGGTGCCGCCGTCAGCGCCGGCGCCGCCAGCCCCGCCCTGCCCGTTGGCGCTGGTGACGCCGCCCGCCAGCGCCTCGACCTTGCCGTATCCACCGGCACCGCCGGTCCCACCAGCGGTGCCACCCGCTCCGCCGGTGCCCCCGGTCGCCGCACCGGTGGCGGCGCTGTTCGTCCCGTCGGCGATAACCGTGCCGAAACCGCCGACTCCGCCCGCCCCGCCCACGGCGGTGTCCGAGCCGGCGCCTCCGGCACCGCCCTCACCGCCGGTGGCGGTCCCGGTGGCACTGCCCCCATTGACTTCCTGGACCGAGGCGCCGCCGCCACCGCCCCCACCGCCGCCGCCGAGGCCGGGTCCAGTAGCTGTTGCCGTGCCGCCGGCACCGCCGCCGCCGCCCGTGCCGCCGTGCGCGTTCACCCCGACGCCTGCACCGGAGCCGCCGCCACCCCCGCTACCACCAGCACCGAAGGTGCCGCCGTCGGTGCCGGTCCCACCCGTTCCGCCGATTCCTCCGGTGCCGCCAGACTGAGGCTGGTCACCGACAATGCCGGTGCCCTCGCCACCCCTGCCACCGACTCCGCCGGTGCCACCCGCGCCGCCGCCAACATCTGCGACGCCGTGACCGCCGTCGCCGCCCTCGCCTCCGCCACCGCCTCTACCGGCCTGAGCGGACGGACCCCCGGCGGCTCCGGTGCCACCGGTGCCGCCGGTGCCGCCGGTGCCACCTGTGCCGTTGACGGCATCAACGCCGACGTTGCCGGCCGCACCGGCCTCGCCACCGGTCCCACCTGAACCACCGGCTGCACCGTCTCCGCCGTTGGTGAAGGTGGGATCGCCCGCCCCGCCTTGCCCGCCCTGACCCCCGATACCGCCATTGCCCCCGGCGCCGGCAGCGCCGCTCGGAGCGCCGGCATCACCACCGGTACCGCCGGCACCGGCATCGCCACCCCGACCGCCGACGGTCGCACCGGTGGCGGCGCTACCGGTCAGACCCTTGCCGCCGATGCCGCCGTCGCCACCTTTTCCTGCCTCCCCGCCGGCACCGGCACTGCCGCCGACGCCGCCGGCGCCCTGCCCGCCACCCGTACCTCCGTCACCACCACGGCCGCCGTCACCGCCCTGACCCGGACCGCTACCTGTGTCGTCGGCACCCGCCGCACCCGTGCCACCCTCGCCCCCGGTGCCACCGGCTCCGCCGGAACCGTTGACGCCACCGGCCGAGTCTCCACCCGTCCCGCCCTGGCCGCCCTGGCCACCGGCAGTGCCGGTGCCGCCCACCGATGCCGGCGTCTGGCCCGCGCCACCGGTTCCGCCGATACCGCCGTTGCCACCGGTCCCCGCTGCGCCGGCGACACCACCGATCGCAAAGAATCGCGCTGCGCCCGCGGCACCGCCAACGCCGGCGTTGCCGCCGTCGCCGGCATCACCTCCGGTGCCACCCGCGACACCCGCGCCGACGCCGCCGGTGCCACCGTTGCCGCCCACTCCGCCAGTGCCGCCGGCGCCGCCATCACCTGAGCTGCTCAACAAACCCCAGCTGCTGCCACCAGCGCCGCCGGCGCCGCCCGCACCGCCGTGCCCACCGTTCTCACCTACCGCGCCGGCCACCGTCGTCGCGGCACCGGTGTAACCGCCACCCCCGGTGCCACCGGCCCCGCCCTGACCGCCGACCGACCCCAATAAAGCCCTGTTGGCACCACCAGTGCCGCCTGTTCCGCCAACACCACCGGCGAATGTCGCGCCGCCGGAGCCACCCTTGCCGCCGGCGCCACCGGCCCCGCCCGAACCGCCTAACCACCCACCGGCACCACCGTTGCCACCGACTCCACCGGCTAGACCAGCCGCTCCGACACCGCCTGCCCCACCGGCGCCACCATTCCCGAACAGGCCTGCGTCCCCACCCGCCCCTCCGGCACCCCCACCGGCTGTTCCAGAGCCACCGTTTCCGCCGCTGCCGAACAGGAGCCCGCCGGGACCACCGGCAGCTCCGCTTCCCGGCGCCCCACTGGCACCGTCGCCGATCAGCGGACGTCCCAGCAGCTGATTGGTCGGGGCGTTGACCGCTCCTAGCACGTACTCCTGCAGCGCCTGCAACGGCGACGCGGCGGCCGCTTCGGCGGCGGCATACGCGCTTCCGCCCGCCGCCAAGGTCCGCACGAGCTGCGCCTGAAACAGGGCCACCTGCGCATTGATCGCTTGGTACTCCGCGCCCAGCGTGCCGAACAGCCGCGCAATAGCTGTCGATACCTCGTCCGCGGCGGCCGCGGTGACCTCGATGGTCGACGCAGCGGCTGCCGTGCTCGCCGACTCCAGAACCGACCCAATCCGGGTGAGATCTCTCGAGGCCGCAGTCAAAGCGTCAGCTGTGGCGATCACAAAAGCGGACAAGGCGGGACTCCCGTCGGTCGGATCCAATTAACCGTCCCGCAAGTATTCGATTAGAAGTCGCGGCCGAACCGCGTTTCGGCGAATTTCTAATCTTTGTTTTTCATCTGGCAATCGTCTACCGCGCAAACGATTTCGTATCCGCTGCGGGCACACGCTGCCGCGGGGACTTCGCCGCGGGCCGCGTCGCTCGAGGCACGAACCACGCGGGCCGGACAAGTCAAATGATGGGCAGTCCCGCAGCGCGTCAGTCGCACCCGGAGTCACGACCTGCGCGGTAACGCTCTTCCATCATCGCTGTCGTACCCCTTCTTTACAGTGGCGGCTGTGTTCCTCACCGGCGGCAGGATCGTGTACAGCGCATCGGATCTCGCGTCCGCCGCGCGGTGCGAGTACGCGTTGTTGCGGGATTTCGACGCGCGACTGGGCTGGGCGCCCGCCGTCGACGTCGAGGACGAGTTGCTGGCCCGTACCGCCACGCTCGGCACCGAACACGAGCAACGCAGGCTGGCGGAGTTGCGCGACGAGTTCGGCGACGGACTCGCCGTTATCGGCCGTCCGGCCTACAGCCACGCCGGACTGACCGCGGCAGCCGATGCGACCGCGCGCGCGATTGCCGACGGCGCGGCGGTGGTCTACCAGGCAGCGATGTACGACGGCCGGTTCGTCGGGTTCGCCGACTTCCTGATCCGCGACGGTGACCAGTATCGCGTCACCGACACCAAGCTGGCTCGCTCGCCCAAAGTCAGCGCGCTGTTGCAGCTGGCCGCCTACGCCGACGCGCTGGCCACAGCGGGGGTGGCGGTGGCCGGTGAGGCGGAGCTGATACTGGGCGACGGCACGGTGGTGCGCTATCCGGTCGATGACCTGATTCCGGTCTACCGGTCCCAGCGCGCGCACCTGCAGCTGCTGTTGGACAAGCACCACGCCGCCGGCAGCCCGGTCCGCTGGGAAGACGAGCAGGTGCAGGCCTGTCTGCGTTGCCCGCTGTGTGAGGAGCAGTTGAAGGCGCGGGATGACCTGCTGTTGGTTGCCGGCATGCGAATCAGCCAGCGCGACAAGCTAATTGAAGCCGGTATCGGCACGGTCGCCGAGCTGGCCGGGTATCGCGGGCCTCCTCCAGATCTGACTCCCAGCGTCTTGGACAAATTGTCCGCGCAGGCCCAGCTACAAGTGCGGCAACGCACCTCCGGTATCCCCCAATACGAGATCGTCGACTCGCAACCCTTGACCCTGTTGCCGGAACCCAACCCGGGAGATTTGTTCTTCGACTTCGAGGGTGACCCGCTGTGGACGGCTGACGGCACGAGTTGGGGGCTGGAATACCTGTTCGGCGTGCTGGAGGCCGGGCCGGCGGGCGCCTTCCGTCCGCTCTGGGCGCACAGCCGCGTCGACGAACGCCGGGCGCTGCTTCAGTTCCTGGGGATGGTCGCCAAGCGGCGCAAACGCTATCCCAACATGCACATCTACCACTACGCGCCCTACGAGCGCACGGCGTTGCTGCGGCTGGCCGGGCGCTACGGCGTGGGCGAGGACGACGTCGACGATCTGCTGCGCAACGGCATCCTGGTCGACCTTTATCCGTTGGTGCGTAAGAGCATTCGGGTGGGCGCGGAGTCAGTGAGCCTCAAAGCTCTGGAACCGCTGTACATGGGAGCGCACCTACGGTCCGGCGAGGTCACCACCGCCGCCGCCTCGATCAACTCCTACGCCCGCTATTGCGAACTGCTCGCCGAGGGCAACTCGGACGACGCAGCGACCGTGCTCAAACAGATCGAGGAATACAACCACTACGACTGCGTGTCGACGCGAGAGCTGCGCGACTGGCTGCTGTTGCGCGCCTGGGAAACCGGTGTCACGCCGGTGGGAGTCCAGCCGGTGGCCGAGCACGAGACCGTCGAGGACCACGACGAACTCGCTTCGACCCTGGCGGATTTCACCGGGGATGCCGCGGCCGTCGGTCGGACACCGGAGCAGACGGCGGTCGCGCTGGTGGCGGCGGCGCGCGGTTATCACCAGCGCGAGGACAAGCCGTTCTGGTGGTCGCATTTTGACCGGCTGAACTATCCGGTCGAGGAGTGGTCGGACAGTACCGACGTCTTCGTCGTGGCGCACGCCGAGGTCGCCGTCGAATGGAACATGCCGCCGCGGGCCCGCAAACCGCAGCGGCAGTTGCAGCTGACCGGTGAGTTGGCGCGCGGCGAGCTCAGGGGTCAGGTCTTTGCGCTCTACGACCCGCCGGCGCCGGCCGGCATGACCGATAACCCGGACCGTCGGGCGGCTGCGCCCGCCGAGGTGGTGGAGGTCGACGATCCGACACTGCCGACCACGGTGGTCTTGCGAGAGAGAGCCGGCGCCGACGGGGAGATTTTCGAGCAGCTGCCATTCGCCCTGACTCCGGGCCCGCCGGTGCCCACCGCCAAGCTGCGCGAATCGATCGACGCCACCGCCCGAACCGTGGCCTCCGGCCTGCCGCAGCTACCGCGGTCCGCGCTCGTCGACGTGTTGCTACGACGAGAGCCGCGCACCCTCGGTGATGCGCCGCTGCCCCGGACCGCGGACACCGTCGCCGATCTCACCGCGGCAACGCTGCGTCTGGACTCCTCCTACCTGGCCGTGCACGGCCCGCCGGGAACCGGCAAGACCTACACGGCTGCCCAGGTGATCACCCGGTTGGTAACCACGCACGGTTGGCGTATCGGTGTGGTCGCGCAGTCCCACGCGGCGGTGGAGAACCTGCTGGACTGCGTGGTCGAGGCCGGGTTGGACCCGCAGCGGATCGCCAAAAAGCGCAACGGTCACGCCGTGAAGCGCTGGCAGCAGATCGACAGCAGCACCTATCCGGTGTTCATCGCCGAGACGGCGGGATGTGTGGTTGGCGGCACGGCTTGGGACTTCGCCAATGGCAATCGGGTGCCGCCGGGGAGCCTGGACCTGCTGGTCATCGACGAGGCCGGCCAGTTCTGTCTGGCCAACACCATTGCCGTGGCACCCGCGGCGGCCAACCTGATGCTGCTGGGCGATCCGCAACAACTGCCGCAGGTCAGTCAGGGCACCCACCCCGAACCGGTCGACATCTCCGCGCTGGAATGGCTGGTGGACGGCCAACGCACGCTGCCCCCGGAGCGCGGTTACTTCCTGGACCTGTCCTACCGGATGCATCCGGATGTGTGTGCGGCCGTCTCGAAACTGTCCTACGAAGGCCGGCTGCACTCCCACCTCGAACGCACCACCGGGCGCCGGCTCGCCGGATACTCCCCTGGCGTGCAGGTGCTGCCGGTAGGGCACTACGGCAATTCGACGGACAGCCCCGAGGAGGCGCAGGCGATCGTGGCTGAAGTCCGGGACGTGCTGGGTCGGTCGTGGACCGACGAGCACGGCACCCGGGCGCTGTCCGCCGCCGACGTCATGGTGCTCGCACCGTACAACGCCCAGATGTCCCTGATCCGCCAGCAGCTGGCCGCTGCCGGGTTGGGCGGCGTCCGAGTGGGCACCGTCGACAAATTCCAGGGCGGGCAGGCGCCGGTGGTCTTCATCTCCATGACGGCCTCCTCGATCGATGAGGTGCCCCGCGGCATTTCATTCCTGCTGAATCGGAACCGGCTGAACGTGGCGATCAGTCGCGCGCAGTATGCGGCGGTGATCGTGCGCTCAGAGTTGCTGACGCAGTACCTACCCGCCACCCCGGCTGGGCTGCTCGAGCTGGGCGCGTTCCTGGCGTTGACGGGGAGTTGACCGGGGGTGGGATCCGACGTGGGAGTACCTGTTCGGCAGCGGTCCGGGAACCATGGCGGCCGGCCCGCTGTGCGCCGTTCCGCGCGGACCGCGAGGCCAGGCGTCCTCCGTCGCCGCAGGCGAACGCCGGGTCAGTGCCACCACCGGTTTGGTGTCGGATTCATCGGCGCTGAACGGTTCGCGGCGCAGGATGTATTCAACGTACTCGTCGTCGTCCTCCTCGTACGCGCCGTCATCAATGTCGTCCGCGAACACGTCACCGGCCGGGTGGGCAGCGTCGGACCGGCGCGCGCCCCGCACCAGCAACAGCGCGGCGATGATCCCGAACAACGAGATGAACGCCGGCAGCAACATCGACTGCGACATCGCGGCCGAGAAGGGCTCGCGCAGAAACTCCGGCAGCTGCAGCGTCGTGTCCTCGCCCGCCGACTCGGCCGCATAGGGCAACTCGGCGCCGATGCGCCACGTCATGAAGGCGGCCATGCTCGCGCTGCCCAGGACCGCGCCGAGCTGGCGGGTCGCGTTGTACACACCCGACCCGGCGCCGGCCCGCTCCGGCGGCAGGTTGCGGGTGGCGGTCGCGGCCAGGGGCGACCAGATGAACGCCATCGAGGCACCGAGGGCTATGAACACCAGCACCAGCCGCCAAACCGGCGTGGCCGGATCCAACTCGAACGACAACCAGGTCAGCGACGCTGCCAGCAACGAAAAGCCGAAACCGAGCATGGGCACCGGATGGGTCCGGTCGATGTACCTGCCGACGATCGGTGCCAGCACCCCGCTGGCGATGGCCATCGGCGCGAGCAACAGCGCCGACTCCGTTGGCGACAATCCGCACACCGACTGGGCATAGAAGGTTACCGGCAGCATCGTCGCCGTGACGGCGAACGAGATGACGGCGACACCGACGTTGCACACGCTGAAGCCCCGGTCGCGGAAGATCTCCAAGGGCACCAACGGCGCCCGGCGATAGATCGACTGCCAGTAGACGAACGCCGTCATCAACCCGACACCGGCGACCAGGACGGCCCAGATCCACGGCGCCCAGTGCGCGGACTGACCCTCCTGCAGGCCGAATACCAGCAGAAACATGCCGACACCGGACAAGCCGACACCGACGAGGTCGAAGCGGCGGGAATGGACGGGCAGCACCGGGACCAGCCAGGCGGCCAACGCGACCGCGATGATGCCGACCGGCACGTTCACGAAAAAGATCCACTGCCAGCCCAGCGTGTCGACCAGCATGCCGCCCACCAGCGGTCCGACCAGGCTCGCGACGCCCGCGGTGGCGCCCCACATACTCATCGCCGCGCCGCGCCGATCTGCCGGGAAGATCCGGGTGATCGTCGACAACGTCTGCGGGGTGAGGATCCCGGCGCCCACGCCTTGCACCACGCGTGCCGCGATCAGTGTGGCGGCGCTGCCGGACAGACCGCACCACACCGAGGCGAGGGTGAATACCACCAACCCGATCAGGTACAGGTTCTTCGGGCCGAAACGGTCCCCGAGGCGGCCGGAGACCAGCAGCACCACCGCATATCCCAGCAGGTAGGCGCTGGTCACCCAGACCACGGTGCTGTAGCCGATCCGCAATTCATTCATGATCGTCGGATTGGCGACGGCGACGATCGTCGAATCCACCATGATCATGAAAAATCCGAGGATCATCGCCCACAGCGCGGCCCACGGGTTGCCGGACACCCGGCTGGTCGCAGTGCTCATGTTCGCGCCTCGTTTCGAATCCAGCCCGCATTATTCCCCGCCGCGCAGTTCGACGACGACGCCAGGGCGACTGTGACGGGTCTCGGCGCGGGAACACGCTCCCCGACCACGACGTTTCTCTCGGGAGTATGTGAGGTTTCCGGCCCAGCGTGTTTTCTGCTGCCAGGCGGTTAGCCTGAAGAGACGCTGTCCCCGAGAGAGGCATCGATGTTCTTTCGACGCAAGAAGTCAACACCGGAACTGCCGGCGGGCGAGACCGCCGGCCGCCCGAAGATGTCCTCGCGAGCGCTGGCTCAGGTCATCGAACGCAGTTCGCACATCCAGGGACCCGCGGCCGAAGCCTATGTGTCCCGCCTACGCCACGCCGCACCCGGTGCCGATCCTGCCGAGATCGTCAGCCGACTCGAGAAGCGCTACGTCTCGGTGGTGACGGCCAGCGGTGCCGCGGTTGGCGGGGCCGCGACCTTCCCCGGCATCGGCACCCTGGCTGCGCTGTCCGCGGCCGCCGGGGAAACCGCCGTCTTCCTGGAAGCCACCGCGCTGTTCGTCCTCGCGCTGGCCTCGGTGTACGGCATACCGCTCGACGAGCGGGAACGCCGTCGGGCCCTGATACTGACTGTCCTGGCCGGTGACAACGGCACCGGTGCGGTCTCCGACCTGATCGGTCCCGGCCGGACCAAAGGCGGCTGGGTGTCCGAAAGCATGGCGTCGTTGCCGTTGCCGGCGCTGTCGAAGTTCAACACGCGGATGCTCAAGTACGTGATGAAGCGGTTCGCGCTCAAGCGCGGCGCGCTGATGTTCGGCAAGCTCATGCCGGTCGGAATCGGCGCCATCATCGGTGCCATCGGCAACCGGGTGGTGAGCAAGAAGATCGTCCGCAACGCGCGGTCGGCGTTCGGCCCGCCGCCGGGGCGCTGGCCGGTCACCCTGCACCTGCTGCCACCCGTCCGGGATGCCAGCTAAAGGTTGTCGGTCTCGCTGGCTAATCGCGGGTGAGGCGCTAGCCTTTATTGGGTCAGAACAGGTCGGGACCATCAACCGGCCAGCCAGGGTGTGAGGCGGCCCGCCCAGCCGGGACGCACGACGTCGCAAGCGTCGCGTGAAGCGCTTGCAGGACAAAAGAATTGAGGCGAACAGCGGTCGTGGCCAACATAAGTTCACCATTCGGGCAAAACGAGTGGCTGGTCGAGGAGATGTACCGCAAGTTCCGCGACGACCCCTCGTCCGTCGACCCCAGCTGGCATGAGTTCCTGATCGACTACAACCCCGAGTCCGCGCACGAAGACACCACCAAGCCCAGCACCGCCGAATCCAAGCCGGCCGAATCTCCCGCGCCGGAGGCCAAGCCCACCCCGGCGGCGAAGCCCGCGGTCCAGCCGGCCAAGAGCACCGCGGCGGCAGGCAACGGCGCACCCGCCAAGGCCGCAACGAAGGCCACCCCGGAAGCCGCCAAGGCGCCGGCCAAGCCCGCAGGCCCCCAGCCAGGCGAGGGCGACGAGGTGCAGGTGCTGCGCGGGGCCGCCGCGGCCGTCGTCAAGAACATGTCGGCCTCACTGGACGTGCCGACGGCGACCAGCGTGCGCGCCATCCCGGCCAAGCTGCTGATCGACAACCGGATCGTCATCAACAACCAACTCAAGCGCACCCGCGGCGGCAAGATCTCGTTCACCCACCTGCTGGGCTACGCGCTGGTGCAGGCGGTCAAGAAGTTCCCGAACATGAACCGGCACTACGCCGAGGTCGACGGCAAGCCGACTGCCGTCACACCAGCCCATACGAATCTCGGTCTGGCGATCGACCTGCAGGGCAAGGACGGCAAGCGCGCGCTGGTGGTGGCCGGCATCAAACGGTGTGAAGAATTGCGCTTCGCCGAATTCGTCTCGGCTTACGAAGACATCGTGCGGCGCGCCCGCGACGGCAAGCTGACCGCCGAAGACTTTGGCGGCGTGACACTTTCGCTGACCAACCCGGGAACCATCGGCACCGTGCACTCGGTGCCGCGGCTGATGGCCGGCCAAGGCGCCATCATCGGCGTCGGAGCGATGGAGTACCCCGCCGAATTTCAGGGCGCCAGCGCCGAACGCATCGCCGAACTGGGCATCGGCAAGCTGATCACCCTGACCTCGACCTACGACCACCGCATCATCCAGGGTGCGGAATCGGGTGACTTCCTGCGCACCATCCACGAGATGCTGCTCTCGGACGCCTTCTGGGACGACATTTTCCGCGAGTTGAGCATCCCGTACCTGCCGGTGCGCTGGAGCACCGACAATCCGGACTCCATCGTCGACAAGAACGCCCGGGTGATGAACCTGATCGCGGCGTACCGCAACCGCGGCCACCTGATGGCCGACACCGACCCGCTGCGCCTGGACAAGACCCGGTTTCGCAGCCACCCCGACCTCGAGGTGCTCACCCACGGACTGACGTTGTGGGACCTCGACCGGGTGTTCAAGGTCAGCGGCTTCGCGGGTGCGGAGTACAAGAAGCTGCGCGACGTGCTGGGACTGTTGCGCGACGCCTACTGCCGGCACATCGGAGTGGAGTACACCCACATCCTCGACCCCGAGCAAACCCGCTGGCTGGAACAGCGGGTCGAAACCAAGCACGTCAAACCGACTGTGGCACAACAGAAGTACATCCTGAGCCGGCTGAACGCCGCCGAGGCCTTCGAGACCTTCCTGCAGACCAAGTACGTCGGGCAGAAGCGGTTCTCGCTGGAAGGCGCGGAGAGCGTCATACCGATGATGGACGCCGCGATCGATCAGTGCGCCGAGCACGGCCTGGACGAGGTCGTCATCGGCATGCCGCACCGCGGCCGGCTCAATGTGCTGGCCAACATCGTCGGCAAGCCGTACTCGCAGATCTTCTCCGAGTTCGAGGGCAACCTGAACCCGTCGCAGGCACACGGCTCCGGCGACGTGAAGTACCACCTGGGCGCCACCGGCGTGTACCTACAGATGTTCGGCGACAACGACATTCAGGTGTCGCTGACCGCCAACCCGTCGCACCTGGAAGCCGTCGACCCGGTGCTCGAGGGCCTGGTGCGGGCCAAGCAGGATCTGCTCAACCACGGCGCCACCGACACCGACGAAGCCAAGGCGTTCTCGGTGGTGCCGATGATGCTGCACGGTGACGCCGCGTTCGCCGGCCAGGGCGTGGTCGCCGAGACGCTGAACCTGGCGAACCTGCCCGGTTATCGCGTCGGCGGCACCATCCACATCATCGTCAACAACCAGATCGGTTTCACCACCGCACCGGAGTACTCGCGCTCCAGCGAATACTGCACCGACGTCGCCAAGATGATCGGCGCCCCGATCTTCCACGTCAACGGCGACGACCCCGAGGCGTGCGTCTGGGTGGCGCAGTTGGCCGTGGATTTCCGGCAGCAGTTCAAGAAGGACGTCGTCATCGACATGCTGTGCTACCGCCGGCGCGGGCACAACGAGGGTGACGACCCGTCGATGACGAACCCTTACATGTACGACGTCGTCGACAACAAGCGCGGCGTCCGCAAGAGCTATACCGAATCCCTGATCGGCCGCGGCGACATCTCGCTCAAGGAGGCCGAGGACGCCCTGCGCGACTACCAGGGCCAACTGGAACGGGTGTTCAACGAGGTCCGCGACCTGGAGAAGCACGGCGTCCTGCCCAGCGAGTCGGTCGAGGCCGACCAGATGATCCCGGCCGGGTTGGACACCTCGGTGGACAAGTCGCTGCTGGCCCGCATCGGCGACGCCTTCCTGGCCCTGCCGGAGGGGTTCACCGCCCACTCGCGGGTGCAGCCGGTGCTCGACAAGCGGCGCGAGATGGCCTACGAGGGCAAGATTGACTGGGCATTCGGTGAGTTGCTGGCGCTGGGTTCGCTGGTCGCCGAGGGCAAGCTGGTCCGGTTCTCCGGGCAGGACACCCGCCGCGGCACCTTCTCCCAGCGGCATTCGGTGATCATCGACCGCAGCACCGGCGCCGAGTTCACCCCGCTGCAGCTGCTGGCCAGCAACAAGGACGGCACCCCGACCGGCGGCAAGTTCCTGGTCTACGACTCCCCGTTGTCGGAATACGCGGCCGTGGGCTTCGAATACGGTTATACCGTCGGCAACCCGGACGCGGTGGTGCTGTGGGAGGCGCAGTTCGGCGACTTCGTCAACGGCGCGCAGTCGATCATCGACGAGTTCATCAGTTCCGGTGAAGCCAAGTGGGGCCAGCTGTCCACCGTCGTGCTGCTGCTGCCGCACGGACACGAAGGCCAGGGCCCCGACCACACCTCCGGACGAATCGAACGGTTCCTGCAGCTGTGGGCGGAGGGGTCGATGACGATCGCCATGCCGTCCACCCCGGCCAACTATTTCCACCTGTTGCGCCGGCACGCCCTGGACGGGGTGATGCGGCCGCTGATCGTGTTCACGCCGAAGTCGATGCTGCGCAACAAGGCCGCGGTCAGCGACATCAAGGAATTCACCGAGATGAAGTTCCGGTCGGTGATCGAGGAACCCACCTACGACGAGGGCGACGGCGACCGCAGCAAGGTCACCCGGATCCTGCTGACCAGCGGCAAGCTCTACTACGAGCTGGCCGCCCGCAAAGCCAAGGACAAGCGCGACGACATCGCGATCGTGCGCATCGAGCAGTTGGCCCCGCTGCCGCGCCGGCGGCTCGACGAGACCCTGGACCGCTACGAGAACGCCAAGCAGTACTTCTGGGTGCAGGAGGAGCCTGCCAACCAGGGCGCGTGGCCGTCGCTGGGGCTGACGCTGCCCGAGGTGCTCCCGGAGAAGCTCGGCGGGATCAAGCGGATCTCCCGTCGGGCCATGTCGGCGCCGTCCTCGGGCTCGTCGAAGGTGCACGCGGTGGAGCAGCAGGAGATCATCGACACCGCGTTCGGCTAGCCGTCTGCTCGTTGGGGTTGATTCTGCGCTCAGGGCGACGAAGTTCGAGAAACTCCCGCCGCCAGCGCAGAATCAATGCCCCGCAGTCACCCGGGACCGCCGGTACCGACTAATCTCTACCCGGAACCGACACGAGGGAGAGTGCCCATGGAGGGGTTTGCCGGGAAGGTCGCCGTGGTGACCGGCGCTGGTTCGGGCATCGGGCAGGCGTTGGCCCTGGAGCTGGGACGCTCGGGTGCCAGTTTGGCAATCTGCGATGTCGACGCCGAAGGACTGGCGCAGACCGAGGAGCAGCTGAAAGCTATCGGCGTGCAGGTCAAGGCCGATCGGCTCGACGTCACCGAGCGCGAGCGCTTCCTGCTCTACGCTGACGAGGTCGCCGAACATTTCGGCAAGGTCAATCAGATCTACAACAACGCCGGCATCGGTCACACCGGTGACGCCGAGGTCGAGCAGTTCAAAGACATCGAACGGGTGATGGACGTCGACTTCTGGGGTGTGGTGAACGGCACCAAGGCTTTCCTGCCGCACCTCATCGCCTCCGGAGACGGGCATGTCATCAACATCTCCAGCATCTTCGGCCTGTTCTCGGTGCCGGGCTACTCCGCCTACAACTCGGCCAAATTCGCGGTGCGCGGCTACACCGAGGCGCTGCGTCAGGAGATGCGGCTGCACGGCCACCCGGTGGGCGTCACCACCGTGCATCCGGGCGGCATCAAGACTGCGATCGCCCGCAACGCCACCGTGGGCGAAGGCCACAACCGCGACGATCTGGCCGAACTCTTCGACAAGCGGTTGGCCAACACCAGCCCGAAGCGGGCTGCGAAGGTCATCCTGCAGGCGGTGCGCAAGAACAAGGCGCGGGTGCTGGTCGGTCCGGACGCCGTCGCCTTGGATCTGATGGTGCGCGTCACCGGTTCGGGTTATCAGCGCCTCACCGAAATGTTCATCAGCCGGGTGATCCCGTCCGAGCGCTGACGCCCGCGTCGATGCTGCGTCCAGGGCGGCGAAGTTCGAGTGCAGCCCGCCGCCAGCGCAGCGTCAACGCCCCAGCGGGTGCTCGCCCAACCAGGCGTCGGCCACTGCCTGCGGATCGCTCCCGCCGGCCACTGTGCGGCGCATCTCGACCAGCGCGGCGGTGTCCAATACTCCCGCGATCTCATTGATTGCCAGCAACTGTCGCTTGCTCAGCTCGTTGCGCCGGTACAACGGCACCACATTCTCCGCCCGGATCAGCGCAGGTTTGCCGTCCGCCAGCGCAACCAGGTTCGTAGGCACCGCGGGGTCGGCGGTGCTGGCCCAGGCCGCGGTCAGCTCGCCGGCCTGAAGAGCCGCGAACATCGTTGCGCTGTCCGGGAATTCGCGGAGCACGGGCAGCCGGCAGGTTCCCACTGTCGACGGCGGCTGGCGGTTGGCGACGCTGCCTATCCGCAACCCGTCACAGTGCACGAGTAGCAGGCCGAGGTCGCTGCCGCCCCACCCGGCCGCGGTCGCCCCGGTGACGACCAGTTCGGGTTTGTCCTCGGCCGCGGTGGCGAAGTCGCCCGCCGCGATCCCTTCGGGCAGAGCCGCATTCATCGCGCGGTAGACCTGGGCGTCGGACTGCGCGGAATCGTCGGACGCGGCCGCGCCGCGGTGCGCCGAGGTGTCCGACCGCCCTCCGGTGTCCGGCGGCGGCAACGCTCCGGGCTGCAGGCTCTGCAACACCGTGCCGGTGAAGGCGGGGACGATGGCGAACGAGCCATCATCCAGTTTGGCCATCGGATCAGTCGCAGTATCGACGCGTGCCGCAAAACCGTAGAAACGCAGCGCCGAAACATACAGTGCCGCAAGAAGTTTCGAGTCGGGGGTGGAACCCACCACCAACTCCCGGTCGGTGGCGCCCGATGAGCATCCGCTGAGCACCACCAGGGCCAGCAGCAGCGCGGCCAGCCTGCCCATGCCTACCCTCAATCGGAGAAGTCGGCGGCCAGAGCCACCGCTTTGGCCACCGCGTCGCCGACCCGCCGGTCCAGCGGACTCGGCACGATCCGGTCGATGGCCAGGTCTTCGCTGGCCACCGAGTAAATCGCCTCGGCCGCGGCAACCATCATCTGCTGGGTGATACGGCGTGCCCCGACGTCCAGAGCGCCGCGGAAGATCCCGGGGAAGGCCAGCACATTGTTGATCTGGTTCGGGAAGTCACTGCGCCCGGTGGCGACGACGGCGGCGTACCTGGCCGCGACGTCGGGATGGATCTCCGGGTCGGGGTTGGACAGGGCGAACACAATGCCGTTCGGCGCCATGGTGGCGATCAGCTCTTCGGGCACCAATCCCCCGGAGACACCGAGGAAAACGTCGGCGCCGTCGAGCGCTTCGACCAGTCCGCCGGTGCGCCCGCTCGGGTTGGTGCGACGCGCCAGTTCATCCTTGACGACGTTCATGTCGTCGCGGCCGCTGTGCACGATGCCGCGCGAGTCGAGCACCGTGATGTCTGAGATTCCGCTCGCCAGAAGCAGATTCGTGCACGCGACACCCGCGGCCCCGGCACCGGAGACCACCACCCGTACCGCGGCCATGTCCCGGCCGAGCACCTTGGTGGCACCCATCAGCGCCGCCAGCGCGACGATCGCCGTGCCGTGCTGGTCGTCGTGCATTACCGGGCAATCCAGCGCCTCGATCGCCCGTCGCTCGATCTCGAAACAGCGCGGCGCGGAGATGTCCTCGAGATTGACCGCGCCGAACGTCGGGCGCAGCCGCACCAGGGTTTCGACGATCTCGTCGGGATCCTTGGTGTCCAGCACGATCGGGATCGCGTTCAGGCCGCCGTATTCCTTGAACAGCGCGCACTTGCCTTCCATCACCGGCAGCGACGCGGCCGGGCCGATGTCACCCAGACCGAGCACGGCGCTGCCGTCGCTGACGACGGCGACCAGCCGGTTGGCCCAGGTGTAGCGGGCGGCCAGGGTGCGATCGGTGGCGATCGCGCGACTGACCTGCGCCACGCCCGGGGTGTAGGCGATCGACAACGCACGCTTGGTATCCAGCGGTGCCGTGAGTTCCACCGACAGCTTGCCGCCGACGTGTGCCTCGAAGATTTCCTCGTCGGTGATCAGGACCTGCGGTGTTTGCTCGGGAAGACTTGTCATCATGTCAAGCGTCTCAGACACAGCCCTCAGCGTACTCAGCCCGGCCGGCGATCCCCGAACCGCTGTCGCGTACCCGCCTCAAGCGAGCAGGCTCAGATCAGCTTCAACTCCGTGACGGCGTTGCGCTCGTCGGCCAGCTCGCCGGTGGTCGCGTTGATCTTGCCGCGGGAGAATTCGTCGATCTCCAGACCCTGCACGATCTCCCACTTGCCGTCCTTGGTGGTGACCGGGAACGACGAGATCAGGCCTTCGGGCACGTCGTAGGAACCGTCGGAGTACACGGCCATCGACACCCAGTCGTCCTTCGGGGTGCCCAGCAGCCAGTCCCGCGCCGCGTCGACGGTCGCCGATGCGGCCGAGGCGGCCGAGGAGGCGCCGCGAGCCTCGATGATGGCCGCGCCGCGCTTGGCGACGGTCGGGATGAAGTCGTTCTCGACCCAGTTCTGGTCGTCGACCACCTCAGCGGCGTTCCTGCCACCGATCTCGGCGTGGAAGATGTCGGGGTACTGGGTGGCCGAGTGGTTGCCCCAGATGGTGACCTTCTTGATGTCGGTGACCTTGGCGCCGGTCTTCTTGGCGAGCTGGGAGATCGCCCGGTTGTGGTCCAGGCGGGTCAGCGCGGAGAACCGCTCCTTGGGGATATCGGGAGCATTGCTCAGCGCGATCAGCGCGTTGGTGTTGGCCGGGTTGCCGGTCACCCCGATCCGGACGTCGTCGGCGGCGACCTCGTTGAGCGCCTTGCCCTGGGCGGTGAAGATCGCGCCGTTGGCCTCCAGCAGGTCGCCGCGCTCCATGCCCTTGCTGCGCGGCCGGGCGCCGACCAGCAGAGCCAGGTTCACCCCGTCGAAGATCTTGTTCGCGTCGGCGCCGATCTCCACGCCGGCCAGCAACGGGAACGCACAGTCGTCGAGTTCCATCACGACACCCTCGAGCGCCTTGAGGGCGGGCTCGATCTCGAGCAACCGCAATTCGATCGGGCGGTCCGGGCCCAGCAGCGAGCCGCTGGCCAGACGGAACAACAGGCTGTAGCCGATCTGGCCGGCGGCACCGGTGACGGCGACCTTGAAAGGACTTGCGCTCACGTCGGTTCTGCTCCTTTGACGGATCCTCGTTCGACGGATCCTCTAGACGGGTTTGGCGTCGAAACTAGCGCACCGGCGCCGTCGCGAATCCGCCGGTCCATGCCGTGGCTGGGAATCCGCTGTCTGACCGGCTGTAGGCACTGATGAAAGGCGCCTGAACGCGTACGATGACCACCGCCGGTCAGACCTGTCCAGCGATCGGAGGTCGATGTGTTCCCTGGATTCGACGCATTGCCCGAAGCGCTCAGACCGGTCGCCCGGCAGAAAACGCAACACGTTCACCCGGTCCCCGATCCGCCGGTGCCGACCCTGGTCGACTGCGGTGTCTACGTCGACGGCGCCCGGCTGCCCGGTAAGTGGGCGCCCGCCGAAGCGCTGGCCAAAGTTCGAGAACTCGGACAGTCCGCCTTCGTGTGGGTCGGGTTGCACGAACCTGACGAGGCCCAGATGCAGCAGGTGGCCGACGTCTACGGATTGCACCCGCTGGCGGTCGAGGACGCCGTACACGCCCACCAGCGGCCCAAGCTGGAGCGCTACGACGAGACATTGTTCCTGGTCCTCAAGACCATCAATTACGTGCCGCACGAGTCAGTGGCGCTGGCCCGGGAGATCGTGGAGACCGGCGAAATCATGATCTTTGTCGGCGCGGACTTCGTGGTCACGGTCCGCCATGGCGAACACGGCGGCCTGCACGAGGTCCGCAAGCGGATGGACTGCAATCCCGAACACCTGCGGTTGGGTCCCTACGCGGTGATGCACGCGATCGCCGACACCGTGGTGGACCACTACCTGGCGGTGACCAGCCTGATGGAAGACGACATCGACGCTATCGAGGTGGTCGCCTTCGCGCCGGAGCGCTCGATCGACGTCGAGCCGATCTACCTGCTCAAGCGGGAGGTCGTCGAGATGCGCCGCTGTGTCGCGCCGCTGTCGGCCGCATTCATGCGGATGCAGACCGACAACAAGGACCTGATCTCCAAGGAGGTCAGGCGCTACCTGCGCGACGTCGCCGATCACCAGACCGAGGCCGCCGACCAGATCACCAATTACGACGAAATGTTGAACTCGCTGGTGCAGGCCGCGCTGGCCCGCGCGGGCATGCAGCAGAACATGGACATGCGCAAGATCTCGGCCTGGGCCGGTATCGTCGCCGTGCCCACCATGGTCGCCGGGATCTACGGGATGAACTTCCACTTCATGCCGGAGTTGGACTCCAAGTGGGGCTACCCGTCGGTGGTCAGTCTCATGGTGATCGTCTGCATGTTCCTCTACTTCAATTTCCGGCGCCGAGGCTGGCTGTAACCCGAGCTAATTGGGTTGCGCGGCAGGACGATTCGGGTCCAACACGTCGACGCCGTCGCTGAACCAGGCCTGGCGCATCGCTTCGGCACCTTTGAGCCGCACCCAGGCAGCCTCGGTCGCGGTGACCGGCGTCGCGGAAAGGAATTCCACCGGCGCCCGCGGTGCCTGCAGCGGCAGGTCGGCAATCTCGCTGTGCCCCAACAACACCGCGGTGAACGGCGCGCCCGACCACAGTGGCGCACCCAGGTCGATCAGCGCGTCGGCCACCAGCACCATGCCTTCCACCGCCGGGGTCGCGGCCACTATGGCCAGGCTGCGCGCCAATCCGGTGACCGGTCCCGGATCACGCAGCCGCAGCACCACTTCGGCACGCGGGCCGCGAAGCTGGTCGGTGACCAGCTCGGTCGGATCGGTCATCGCAGCCCGCGAACATCCCAGGGTGACGTAGTGCGTCACGCCGGCCGCGCGGAACCGCAACACCTCGATGGGTTCGGCACCGAGGAAGGTGACACTCGCCGAATCCGGTTCGATACCGGCGAAGTGACTGCGCAGGTGGCCCCGCACCGCGTCGAGTGTCACTTGACGCGCGGCAGCGTGAGGTTCACGCCGGTGTCGGCGTCGAACACAGCGATTTTGCCGGGATCGAAGGCCAATTCGATCTGCTGGCCCATGGCCGCCTTCGATTCAGCGGAAACCCTTGCCACGAACTGATTCTCGTTGACCTCCGATTCGGCGGCCACTTCGTCCAGCCGGGCCGAGTGAACTTCGGGACCGGCCGTGGTGAAGTACACATACTTGTCCGACCCCAGCGATTCGACCAGGTCGACGCCGGCCGGGAACACCAGCGAACCGATCCGCTGATAGCCGTCGATCAACGCGGCATCGGCGATGTGCTCGGGGCGCACCCCCACGATGACGATGTCCGGTGCGGCGTGCGATGCGATCACATCCTGCACCTCGGGGGACAGCGTCACCTCGCCGAACGGCAGCTTCAACCCGAGGGTCGTCAACGTGGCAGGGAAGAAGTTCATCGCCGGCGAGCCGATGAAGCCGGCGACGAACAGATTCGCCGGCCGCTCGTAAAGCTCAGTGGGCGTACCGATTTGCTGGGCCAGACCGCTGTGCATCACCACCACCCGGTCGCCCAGCGTCATCGCCTCGGTCTGATCGTGGGTGACATAGACGGTGGTGGTACCCAGCCGCTTCTGCAACCGGGCGATCTCGCCGCGCATCTGCACCCGCAGCTTGGCGTCGAGGTTGGACAACGGCTCGTCCATCAGAAATGCCTTGGGGTGGCGCACGATTGCCCTGCCCATCGCGACCCGCTGCCGCTGGCCGCCGGAGAGCTGCGCGGGCCGGCGATCCAGCAGGGCAGTCAGATCCAGGATCTTCGCGGTCTCCTCGACCTTCTGCGCGATGTCGGCTTTCTTCAGCTTGGCCAGCGTCAGCGGAAACGCGATGTTCTGGCGCACCGTCATGTGCGGGTACAACGCGTAGGACTGGAACACCATGGCGATGTCGCGGTCCTTGGGCGCTTTCTCGTTGACCCGCTCCCCGCCGATACGCAGCTCGCCCGACGAGATGTCCTCGAGTCCGGCAATCATGTTCAGCGTGGTGGTCTTTCCGCAGCCGGACGGGCCGACCAGGATCAGGAATTCGCCGTCGGCGATGGTGATGCTCAGGTCCCGAACGGCCACGTGACCGTCGGCGTAGCTCTTGTGCACATGTTCCAGCACGATCTCGGCCATCGCGTCAACTATCCCTTCACAGCCCCAGAGGTCAACCCGGCGACGATCTTTCGCTGAAAGACCAGTACGAAGACGATGATCGGAACCGTGATGACAATCGCTCCCGCCGCGATCGATCCCGTCGGCTCCTCGAACTGCGAACTGCCGGTGAAGTTCGCGATCGCCACCGGCGCAGTCGTCGCAGCCTTGGTGGCGGTCAGCGACAACGCCAGCAGCAGGTCGTTCCAGGCGAAGATGAACACCAGGATGGCCGCGGTCACCAGGCCGGGTGCCGCCAGCGGCGCGATCACCTTGACCAGCGCCTGCGCCGGGGTCGCGCCGTCCATCTTGGCCGCCTTCTCCAAATCCCACGGGATTTCCCGGAAGAACGCCGACAGCGTGTAGATCGCCAGCGGCAGCGCGAAGGTGATGTAGGGCAGGATCAACCCCGGCCAGGTGTCGAACAACCCGATCGCCCGTTCGATGTCGAACAACGGCGTCACCAGCGAGATCGCCGGGAACATGGTGATCAGCAGCGTCATACCGATCAGCAACCGCTTACCTGGGAATTCAAGGCGCGCAATGGCATACGCGGCCATGGCACCGAGCAGCACCGCGATCACGGTGGTGATCAACCCGATTCCGATCGAGTTGATCAGCGCCGAGCTGAAGATGTCGCCGCGGAAGATGCCTCGGTAGTTGTCCAGCGTCACCTGGGCCGGAATCAGCTTGCCGTCCTTGACATTCGATGTCGGTTTCAGGGAAAGACTGAAGATCCACAGCACCGGCAACAGTGCGTACACCAGCACCAGTGCGTCGACGACGACCCAGAAAGCGACGCGACGGCCCTCGAACCGTTCAACGGCCATCGGCAGCACTTCCCGGAGCCGCCGCACCGAACAGCTTGATGAAGATCAGCGCGATCATCCCGACGCAGGCGAAGATGAGCACGCTGATCGCCGAACCCAGGCCCAGATTGAAGCCTTTGAACAAGTTGTCGTAGCCCAGGATCGACACCGAGCCGGTGTTGTTGTCGCCCGCGGTCAACACGTAGATGTTGTCGAAGATGCGAAATGCGTCCAAGGTGCGGAACAGCAGCGCGACCACCACCGCGGGCTTGATGATCGGCAGGGTGACCTTCGTCAGCCGCTGCCAGGCGCCCGCGCCGTCGACGTGCGCCGCCCGGAGCAGGTCCTCGGGGACCAACGCCAACCCGGCCAGCAACAGCAGCGCCATGAAGGGCGTGGTCTTCCACACCTCGGCGAGCACCACGATGCCCAGCGACGGAATCTGATGGGTCAGCGGCGCGCTTCCGTCGGGCAGCAGACCGGCCAGGTAACCGGTGCCCGGCGTCCACGCGTAGTACCAGCTGTACGACGCGACCACCGTGACGATTCCGTACGGGATCAGCACCGCGGTGCGCACCAGCCCCCTGCCCAACAGGGTGCGATGCATCACCAGCGCCAACGACAGACCGAGGATGAACTCAACCGTCACCGAGACCACCGTGATCCCCAGCGTCACAGCCAGGGCGCTCCACCAGTACCGGTCGGTCAGGACGGTCTGATAGTTCTCCAGGCCCACGAAGACGGTGTCCTCGGGCGTGGCCAGGTTGTTGCGCTGCAGGCTCAGCCACATCGCGTAACCGATCGGATAGGCCGTGACGGCCAGCATCATCGTCACTGCCGGCGCGACCAGCAGGTACGCCAGCCGCCGCTCCGAGGCGGTCACGGCAGCAACCCCTTGCCATCGAGGGCCTTCTGCACTTCAACCACGAGGTCGTCGGCGGTGCGCTCGGGGTCGATCGCGGTGATGGGGCTCAGCGCCGACGCCAGCCGGATGGACAACGCCTGGTAGGCGGGGGTCGCGGGCCGCACCGCGGCCTCGGTCAGCTGTTGGCGAATGATGCCGTACATCGGGTACTTCGCCTGGAACTGCGGGTCGGAGTACAGCGAGACCCGCACCGGCGGCAGACCGCCCTCCATCGACACGTACTTCTGGTTCTGCAGGTCGCGCAGGCACCGGACCGCTTCGAAGGCCTCAGCCCGGTGGCGGGTGGTCGACGCCACGGCCAGGTTCAATCCTCCGATGGTGACTCTGGCCGGGCGACCGTCCAGGCCGGGGTAACGCGCAAAGTCGAACACCTTGCGACTGGCCGCGTAGGCGGTGCGGAACTGCTCGTCGCTGGGTGCGAATGTGCCGAGCTTGTTGACACTGCCGGCCAGCTCGGGCAGCCGGTCCAGGCGCAGGAACGGCACCCCACCCTTGACCGCATTCTCCAGTAGCGACGCCAGGACGTAGGGCCAGTTGACTTCCAGTGCGGCGCGGCCCTGTTCGACCGCCAGGCGCGCGGTGCCCTCGTCGCTGCGGGTGATCGACGGATCGGCCCCCGGCGCGGTGGCCACCGATTTCATGATCCGCAGCGCGGTCACGGTGGCGGCGCGGTGCTCGGGGGTGTCGGTCAGGGTGACGTGCTTGCCGTCCTCGGCGAGCACCCGACCACCGGCGCTGGCCAGCAACGTGTTGAACCACACCACCAGACCTTCGCCCTCGTTGCCCTGGCCGGCAATCCAGCTGGGCTGGCCGGCTGCGTGCAAGCGGGCCGCCTCGGCCAGCATGCCGCTCCAGTCGCGCGGCGGCTGCACCACCAAATCTGCTCGGTACCAGAGCAATTGAGTGTTGGTGGTCAGCGGCGCGGCGTACAGCCGATGATTCCAGGTGGCCGTCTGCAGCGGGCCCGGCAGGGTATCGGCCACCGCGTCGGACTCGGTCAGCCCGGACGGGTCCGCCGATAACGGCAGCGCCCAGCCCGCCTCGGCGAACTCCGCGGTCCACACCACGTCGAGGCCCATCAGGTCCAGGGTGTGATCGTTGCCGGTCAGCCGGCGGGCCAGCTGCAGGCGCTGTTGGTCGGGCGACCTGGCCAGACTCACCTGAGCGATGCGGTAGCGCCCGCCGGCTTGCGCCGTGCAACGCGCCGCCATCGCGGTGTAGGTAGTCCCGTCAGTGGCCGGGGTATACAGGCTGATCGCCAGGCCGGAATTCCCAGAGCCGCAGGCCGCGGTCACCGACGCGACGGTGAGCGCCGCCAGCGCGGCCGCCCCCCAACGCCGCAACAGCAACCTTCCGCCCCAGCGTCAGATCGCCAGGCGCGCCAGCAGGTCTCGTGCCTTCTCCGCGTTCTGCGGATCGCAGAGCACGTCGTAACGCCCGGCCACCAATTGCATGGTCGAGCTGAAGTCCCTGGTCCCGCGCGCCATCGCGTAGGGCACCGCTGAGGTGATCAAACCGAAGAAGACTCCGGCAACCAGGCCGGTGACCAGCGCACCCCACGGGTTCGGGCTGAAAAAGCCCAGCACCAGCCCGATGAACAGCCCGAGCCACGCCCCGCTGAGCACACCACCACCCAGCACCTTGCCCCAGGTGAGCCGCCCGGTCACCCGTTCCACCTGCATCAGGTCGACGCCGACGATCGTCACCTGCTGCACCGGAAACTCTTGATCGGACAGGTAATCGACGGCGCACTGCGCCTCAGCGTAAGTGGGGTACGACCCAACCGGCCAGCCGTTGGGCGGGGTGGGCAATCCGGGCACATTGCGCCGACCCGCGGCACCACGGCCCGCCGCGGGCCCGGGTTGTTCGGGTTGGAATGGGCTAGTCATCGGTCCTCATTCTTTCACGTCCCTGGTCCACGCACTATGCAGCGGGCCCGGCCGCGTCCGCAACGGTCCGGATATCCCCTGGCCACCGGCCCGTGCGCGGGTAAAGTCGACCACCATGACAGCTCCCCGCGACGACGGCGCGGCCTACGGGGGATCCTCGTCCCCGTACGACGAAACCCAGTGGGCAGTGCCAGGGTCCTCGCAACCGGCCCCGAGCTACCCGCCCCCCTACCCGTCGACGCCGCCGCCCGGCTACGCACCTCCGCCGAACTATGGCGCCATGCCGTATCCCGCTGCGCCGCCTCCTCCGGCCTACCCGGCTCCCGGTTACCCGCCCTATCCGGGACCGATCAGTCCCTACTACCCCGCCGCCCCCGGCAACAACGGCATGGCCCTCGCGGCGCTGATCACCTCGATCGTGGGTGTGGTGATCGGCATTCCGCTGATGTTGTTCTGCTTCATCGGGGCGGCGCTGCCCATTACCGCCGTGGTGCTGGGCGTCGTCGCACTGAACCAGATCAAACAAACCCAGCAGCCCGGACGCGGCATGGCGATCGCGGGCATCGCGGTGGGTGGGACGACGCTGGGGCTCGGCGCGGTGTTTTTCATCATCTACCTCGTCGCGATGGCCGCTGCCAGCCGCTGATCGCACACCCCGCGCGACCCGTTCGGCGGACTCGCCACGCGTGACCGCCGAGGGCGCTCCTAGGCTCTTATCTATGGGATCCGTCAACAGGGTGTACGTGGCGCGGCTGCCGCGCATGATGGTGCTGGGTCCACTCGGGGAATCCTTCGGACGGGTCCGCGACGTCGTGATCGGCATCAGCATCGTGCGTCAGCAACCCCGGGTACTGGGGCTGGTCGTCGACCTGGCCACCCGGCGCAGCATCTTCATCCCGATGCTGCGAGTCGCAGCAATCGAGCCCAGCGCGGTCACGCTGAGCACCGGCAACGTGTCGCTGCGTCATTTCGAGCAGCGGCCGGGTGAGGTGCTCGCGGTGGGCCAGGTGCTGGACACGCAGGTCAAGGTCAACGATCCCGACCTGCCGGAGTTGGCCGGACTGGACTTCGTTGTCGCCGATCTCGGGATCGAGCAGACCCGGACCCGCGACTGGGTGGTGAGCCGGGTCGCGGTGCGCACCCATCGCCGGCTGCGACGGCGCGGGCCGGTGCACGTAGTGGACTGGCAGAACGTGCACGGCCTGACGCCGTCGGCACTGGCGATGCCCGGGCAGGGTGTGGCTCAGCTGCTGGACCAGTTCGAAGGGCGCAAGGCGGTCGACGTCGCCGACGCCATCCGTGGCCTGCCGTCCAAACGCCGCTACGAGGTGTTCAGCGCCCTCAACGACGAGCGGCTGGCCGACATCCTGCAGGAGCTGCCCGAACTCGACCAGGCCGAGGTGCTGTCCCAGCTGGGCACCGAGCGCGCCGCCGACGTCCTGGAGGAGATGGATCCCGACGACGCGGCCGACCTGCTCGGCGTGCTCAATCCCACCGACGCCGAAGTGTTGCTGACCCGGATGGATCCCGACGATTCCGACCCGGTGCGACGGCTGCTCAAGCACTCCCCCGACACCGCGGGCGGTCTGATGACCTCCGATCCGGTGGTGCTCGCCCCGGACACCTCGGTCGCCGAGGCGCTGGCCCGGATGCGCGACCCCGACCTGACCGCCGCGCTGGCGTCGATGGCGTTCGTGTCGCGGCCACCGACGGCCACTCCGACCGGGCACTACCTGGGTTGTGTGCATCTGCAGCGGCTGCTGCGCGAGGCGCCGGCCGAACTGGTCGGCGGAATCGTCGACAGCGATCTGCTGACCCTCACACCGGAGACCCCGCTGGCCGCGGTGACTCGGTATTTCGCTGCCTACAACCTGGTATGTGGACCGGTGGTCGACGATCAGAACCATCTGTTGGGTGCGGTGACCGTCGACGACCTGCTGGATCACCTGCTACCGCATGACTGGCGGGTGGACGTGCCGCAGCTCGACCCGGCCGGCCGGCCGGCACGACCCGGAGGTTCATCGGAGTGAGCAAGTCCTCGACCCCGCGGGGCCTGTACACCCCGCGCACGTCGCGCCGATTCACCCCCCGGCTGGATCCCGAGGCCGTAGGGCAGATCACCGAATCCATCGCCCGGTTCTTCGGCACCGGCCGCTATCTGCTGCTGCAGACGGTGTTCGTGATGATTTGGATTGCCCTGAATCTGTGGGCCGTGCGCTGGCGGTGGGACCCCTATCCGTTCATCCTGCTCAACCTGGCGTTCTCCACCCAGGCGGCCTATGCGGCCCCGCTGATCCTGCTGGCCCAGAACCGGCAGGAGAACCGCGACCGCGTGGCCCTGGAAGAGGATCGGCGCCGCGCCGCCCAAACCAAGGCCGACACCGAGTACCTGGCGCGCGAACTGGCCGCGCTGCGGCTGGCCGTCGGCGAGGTCGCCACCCGCGATTACCTGCGCCACGAACTCGAAGATCTGCGCGACATGCTCGCGAATCTGGCGGCCGGGGCGCCGGACGGTGACGCCGTGCGGGTGCCCGACGGTGCCGAGCGGCGAGCTAAGAAATCGAGCTGAGAAACCTCTGAACCATTGCGCAACTCCCGTTACAAGAGTTATGTATGGTGATCTAGTTCACGAAGCTAACAAGACGCTAACAATCAGGTCAGCTTTCCCGGCGGCTCATGAATCGAGGACGGTCGAGGTGCGCATAGGGGGACGCTGGGGTGTTGGCCCGGCCGTCGCGAAAGTGCGGCAGGGGGCACTTCACGTGACGAGGACGCCGGCTTTCGGCGTCGTGATGATCTCCCCCCTGATCTTCGCCGGCGCGGTCAGCGGCGCGGCGCCCGCGATGCACGGCAAGCTGCCGTCGCGCACCGCGATCGCACCGGTCGCCGCAGTGGGCCCGGCTCCGCACGTCGACCTGTCCGGCCCGACGGTCATCTCCGTGCAGCGGGTGCCGACCAGCTTCCACGTCGCCGCCGCGCACAGTTCCGCGCCGCCGCCCCCGACAGTCGTCAATTCCCCTGGCGCTCTTGGCATTCCGATCATGGCTTTGTCTGCATACCGCAACGCCGAGCACAAGATGTCCACGCTGGAACCCAATTGCGGGGTCAGCTGGAATCTGCTCGCCGGGATCGGCCGCATCGAATCCGGCCACGCCGGAGGCGGCGCCGTCGATGCCCGCGGCACCGCAACCAACCCGATCTACGGTCCGTCGCTGGACGGCTCCCTGCCCGGCAACGAGGTGATCGTCCAGAGCAACCAGGGCAACCGGGTGACCTACGCCCGCGCGATGGGACCGATGCAGTTCCTGCCCGGCACCTGGGCGCGTTACGCCATTGACGGTGACGGCGACGGCATCCCCGATCCGCAGAACCTGTTCGACGCGACCATGGCCGCTGCCCGGTATCTGTGCAGTGGCGGGCTCAACCTGCGCGACCCGGCGCAGGTGATGGCCGCGATCCTGCGTTACAACAACTCGATGTCCTACGCCCAGAACGTGTTGGGCTGGGCCGCCGCCTACGCCACCGGTGTGGTCCCGGTCGACCTGCCGCCGATCACCGGGCCGCCGCCGCCCATCGGCGATGCTCACCTCGAGCGGACCGAAGGCCTGGGACCCAACCTGCCGCTGAATGTGACCGGACTGGGCGTGAACGACCCGCTGGGGCAGCACATGCCGTTGATCGACTTCGGTCAGCCGCAGATCGTGGCGCAGTACCCCAACCTGAACGGTCCGCCGCAAGCACCGGCGTGGCCCTGGCTGCCGCCGGCCCAACAGCCGGCCCCGCTCCCGACGAACACCCCGGGATGCACGCTGATCTGCATCAGCTCGCAGAACCCCGAGGCTGTTCAGCCCGGGATAGCGCCGGTTCCCAACGGGGGCATCGTGCTTGCGCCGGCTCCGCCGCCGGCCGCGCCGCCGTTCCCGGATCCGTTTGCTCCGCCCGCCGCCCCGGCGCCGATGGCACCGCCGGCTCCGGCCGCTCCGGCCCCTGCCGCTCCGGCCCCGACAGGCCCGGCACCGGCCCCGCGGGCGCCCAACGCGTCGCCGTCGCCCAAGCCGGCCGGTCCGCAGCAGCCCAGCCCGCCGGCGCCCGGCGAGCCGGCGCTCGGCCCGGTCAGCTGACCGTCCGGGAGCCCGCGCCGCACGCCGCCTAGACTCGGCGGTGATGTCCGGAACCCGAGATGACGCCGACGATCTGACCACCGCGATTCGCACCGCGCTGGCTAGAGTGATCGACCCCGAACTGCGGCGCCCGATCACCGAACTCGGGATGGTCAAAAGCATCGACCTCGGGCCCGACGGTGGCGTGCACGTCGGGATCTACCTGACCACCGCCAGCTGCCCGAAAAAGTCCGAGATCAGTGCCCAGGTCACCCAGGCGGTCAACGACGTGCCCGGCACCGGCGCGGTCCAGGTGAGCCTGGACGTGATGAGCGACGAGCAACGCACCGAGTTGCGCAAGCTGTTGCGCGGCGACGCCGCCGAACCCGTCATCCCGTTCGCCCAGCCCAGCTCGCTGACCAGGGTGTACGCGGTCGCCTCGGGCAAGGGCGGGGTCGGCAAGTCCACCGTCACGGTCAACCTGGCCGCGGCGATGGCCGCCCGCGGGCTGTCCGTCGGCGTACTCGACGCCGACATCCACGGCCACTCCATCCCCCGGATGATGGGCACCACCGACCGGCCCACGCAGGTGGAGTCGATGATTCTGCCGCCCATCGCCCACGAGGTGAAGGTGATCTCGATCGCCCAGTTCACCCGGGACAACACGCCGGTGGTGTGGCGCGGGCCGATGCTGCACCGCGCGCTGCAGCAGTTCCTGGCCGACGTGTACTGGGGTGACCTGGACGTGCTGCTGCTGGACCTGCCGCCGGGCACCGGTGACGTCGCCATCTCCCTGGCCCAGCTGCTGCCGAACGCGGAGATCCTGGTGGTGACCACGCCGCAGGCCGCCGCCGCCGAAGTGGCCGAACGGGCCGGCAGCATCGCCATCCAGACCCGGCAGCGCATCGTCGGCGTGGTGGAGAACATGTCCGGGTTGACGCTGCCGGACGGCACCACGCTGCACGTGTTCGGCGAGGGCGGCGGCCGGCAGGTCGCCGAACGGCTGTCACGTGCCGTCGGCGCGGATGTGCCGCTGCTGGGTCAGATTCCGCTGGATCCGGCGCTGGTGAGCGCCGGCGACGCGGGGGTGCCCGCGGTGCTCACCGCGCCCGACTCCGCGGTGGGCAAAGAACTCGGCCGGATCGCCGACAGCCTGTCCTCGCGGCGGCGCGGCCTGGCCGGCATGTCGCTCGGGCTGGACCCCACCCGGCGCTGACCACGGGGCTACGTCGCGTCGGTGTCGAACGGGGTGCGTTCGGGCGGAGGCGGCGGGGGCGTCTTGTTGGGCTCCGGCGCGCTGGCGGGTTGATCGAAGTTACCGGTGAAGATCGAGTCGTCGCCGTCGAGCAGGTGTTTGGTCAGCGCCGCGCGTGGGGTCATGCCGCGCAGCTTCTGCAACTCCCCGATCTGGCCGCGCAGATCGTCGAACTCGGGCCCGATGTCTTCGCGCAGCTGGTTGGTCATGCCGCTGAGGTAATCGCGGGCCTGGCGCAGCGCGCCGGTGGTCCAGCGGATGGCGCCGGGCAACCGTTCGGGTCCCAACACCACCAGCCCGACCACGAGCAGGACGAGCATCTCGCCCCAACCGATGTTGGCGAACATCAGCTGGGACGGTGATGACCCGCGGCGCCCGGCTGCGCCGCGCTTGCGATCATCAGGGTCGAATGGTGATGACCCGCGGCGCCCGGCTGCGCCGCGCTTGCGATCATCACGAGCTCGTGTCGGCGTCTGGTTTGACGGTCAGGGTGACCGGGCGTCCGTCGCGGACCACCTCGATCTGAGCGTCCTGGCCGATGGTGAGCTGCCGGACCGCCACGACCGCCTCGTCGGAATCGGCGACTTTGCGCCCGCCGATCTTGACGATCACGTCGTTCTCCAGGATGCCGCCCTTCTGCGCGGGCCCGCCCGCCTTGACATTGGCCACCTGGGCGCCCGAGGCGATCGCGTTGCTCACCGAGCGGGTGCTGATCCCCAACGTCGGGTGCTGGATCTTTCCGTCCTTGATCAGGGTTTCGGCCACCAGCTTCATCTCGTTGACCGGGATGGCGAAGCCGAGCCCGCTGGCGCTGTCGGACAGCGACTTGCCGGCGCTGTTGATACCGATCACCTGGGAGTCCATGTCGATCAGGGGCCCGCCGGAGTTGCCGTGGTTGATCGAGGCGTCGGTCTGGATGGCGTCGAGCACGGTGTCGGTGTCCGAACCCTCGCCGGACAACGGCACCGGGCGGTGCAGCGCGCTGACGATGCCGTGGGTGACGGTGCTGCGCAGGCCCAGCGGCGCGCCGGCCGCAATCACCTCATCACCCACCCGCACCTTGTTGGAGTCACCCAGCCGCGCCACGCTCAGGTTGTTGACGTTGTCGACTTTGAGCACGGCCAGGTCGGTCTTCGGGTCGCGCCCGACCAGGCTGGCCGGCACCTCTTTGCCGTCGTTGAAGACCACGGTCAGTTTGAACTGGCTGGGATTGTTGGCGGCCTCGGAGATCACGTGGTTGTTGGTGACGATGTAACCGCGCCCGTCGATGACGACGCCGGAACCCTGCATGCCCTCCTGGTCGCTTTTGGCTTCGATGGTCACCACCGAGTCGGCCACCGCGGCAGCCACCTTGGTGAACCGGCCGGCCGGTTCCTCGGCGTTGCCGGCGGTCGACAACGTCACCTTGGAGGTGGTGAACGCCTCGACCACCTCTGCCGTCTTGCGGCCGATCACACCACCGAGCGCGCCGATCACCAGCGCGATCAGCAGCAGCACCGCCAGCGCGAGGTAGGACACCTTGCCGCCGAACAGCACGTCGCGCACTCCGAGCTTGCCGGTGTGCCGCTGCTCGGCGTGTGTGACGACCGGCGGCAGCGCGGGGGTGCCCAGCGCTGCGCCCGCCGCGGGGTCGCGCCACGGATCGTCGGGCTCGTCGTCCCCGTCGCCGTTCTTCTCGGCGGCCAGCGCGGTGGCGTCGATCGGATGCCGTTGCAATGTTTCGGTGGCACCGAACGGCCGGCCGAAGGCGTCGGCCAGCACCGGGTCGGTGGGCCGGTCGTGCGGCCGGAACTCGGACTGGTCCCGGTACTTCGGCGGGCGCACCCGCTCGGCCACGAAGGATCCCTGCTGACCGGCCGGGCGGCCGAACGTCTGACGGGAGGACGGGTCGACCGGCGGCCGGTAGATGGGGCGCGGTGCCAGCCGTTCGGTGTCCTGGCCGATGTTGTTGCCTTCGTCGGAGGTCACAGTTCCTCTTCTAGATCCATTGCTGAGCCCGACACGGGCATGTCCGCATCCACCCTAGTATCCACGGGTCACCGCGGGGCGGCGTGAACCGCGGCAGGCAAAGCTCAAGCTAGCTGCGCTTCCGCTGATCACCGGGGTCGGCGAACGGGTCGGAAAATGGCGCCGAACCCTGGTGCGGACTGTGCGGGATCTGCGACAGCAACCCGAGTAGCGAACTGGGGACACGGATCGGGTGAGAGTCGCGCAGCGCGGCGCGCGCGCGAGTGTGATCGTCGACCTCGGCGGCACATTCCTGGCACAGCGACAGATGATGCGCGGCGCGCAAGTGTGCGTTCATCCGCAACTCACCGTCGACATAGGCCGCGATGGCCTCGATGGACAGGTGCTCGGTGGACCGGAACTGACGCGGCGCACCGATCGGGGCGTCACTCTGGGAGGCGAACTGAGCCGGCAGCCAGGAGAACGCGCGCCGGAACACATGCCCCCGGTCGGTCATCACTGAATCCCTTCGCACCCGCACTAGCCCTCGATACCTCGAATGTAGCGCGGCGCGGTGCTCGATAACCATGTTCAGCCCTTATAACCACCGGATTCGGAACCAGTTGGCAACCATGCGGTAGCCGAACCGGCTCACGACAGGTTCAGCTGGCCGCTCGTGCCGACGGGTCGTAGGCGCCCAGGCCATGCCCGGGATGGGCGGCCAGGTAGTCGCGCAGGGCTTGCCGCCCACGGTGGATCCTGCTGCGCACGGTGCCGAGCTTCACGCCCAGCGTGGCGCCGATCTCCTCGTAGGACAGCCCCTCGATGTCACACAACACCACCGCGGCGCGGAATTCCGGCGGCAGCGAGTCCAGCGCGGCCTGCAGATCGGGTCCCAGCCGGGAATCGTGGTAGATCTGCTCGGGGTTCGGCTCGTCGGCGGGAACCCGGTCGTAGTCGTCGGGCAGTGCTTCCATCCGGATCCGGGCGCGGCGCCGGACCATGTCGAGGAACAGGTTGGTGGTGATGCGGTGCAGCCAGCCCTCGAAGGTGCCGGGCTGGTAGTTCTGGACCGAACGGAATACCCGGATGAAGGTCTCCTGAGTCAGGTCCTCCGCGTCGTGCTGGTTGCCGGTCAGACGGTAGGCCAGGCGGTACACCCGGTCGGCGTGCTGGCGCACCAGCTCGTCCCACGACGGCAAGGTGGACTTGTCTCCCGTTGCGTCGAAGACGGCTGTGCCCAGCAGCGCGTCCGACGGCTCCACCCACTCGTCGTCGCGGACCTGCTGCGGGTGGGACATGCTGGTCGGGCTCATGGTGGTGATGGTCTGCTCCTCTGGACTTCCCCTGCCATCCAACGTCGACAGTTCGTCAACCGCGGCAACGCGCAGTTGCCACTGGGTATTCCCCATTTCGTCGCTCCAACCCACACCGCGTTCCATACCGCTCACCGTCGCCTACCCGAGTGTGGTTGAGGTATGAGCAATCTGAGCTTTGGCTGAGAAACCATACTGTTACCTGCGTTTTCCAGCGCTGATGGCGACCGGAGTGACGTTCATCGCGCCGCCGGCTCCGCGCGTGTCCGGGCGGCGCACACCGGGCGCGCCTGACCGACGGCGCAGCCGGTTCGGCATACTCTGCGGACATGTCCACTACCGACGATTCCGCCGGCCGGGTGACCCCCAGCAGAGCTGATGCGCTGGTGGCGCACGCCGAGAAATCGATATCTGAGGATGCAATCCTGACCGGCGCTCGGGAGCGGGCCGCCGACAGCGGAGCCGGCGCGGTCACCCCGGCGGTCGGTGCGCTGTTGAGCGTGCTGGCCAAGCTCAGCGGGGGCAAGGCGGTCGCCGAGGTCGGCACCGGGGTGGGCGTCAGCGGGTTGTGGCTGCTTTCCGGCATGAGCGACGACGGCGTGCTGACCACGATCGACATCGAGCCCGAGTACGTCCGGCAGGCCAAGCAGGCGTTCACCGAAGCGCAGGTGGGGCCGTCGCGTACCCGGCTGATCAGCGGGCGTGCCCAAGAGGTGCTGACCCGCCTCGCCGACAATTCCTACGACCTGGTCTTCATCGACGGCGATCCGATCGATCAGCCGGAGTACGTGGTCGAAGGCGTGCGACTGCTGCGGTCGGGCGGGGTGATCGTGGTGCACCGGGCCGCCCTGGGTGGCCGCGCCGGCGACCCGGAGGCGCGCGACGCCGAGGTGGCGGCGGTGCGCGAGGCCGCGCGACTGATCGCCGAAGACGAGCGCCTCACCCCGGCGCTGATCCCGCTGGGCGACGGCCTGCTGGCCGCCGTCCGGGAGTGAGTTACAGCGCTCCGAGCAGCGTCTCGGCGAGCGCGAACGGGAAATGCACGGTGGCCGTTGTGACCTCGCGAACGCCGTCGCGCACCGCGTTCACGATGGTCGCCGGGTCGCCGCTGAACAGCGCCGTGCCCACGTCGTAGCCCGCGAACTGCGGCGCGGTGATGAAGTTGCGCACGTCGACGAACAGCTGAGTCGGCAGGTTCGCCGGCCCGACGGGCGCGCCGTTGTAGCTCACCATGGTCCAGCCGGTGCCGGGACTGCCCTGCACCACCACCGTCCCGGTGTTCGGCAGCGAGCCGGTGACCAGCAGCAACGGATTGGGATTGTCGACCATCATCATGGTGCCGGTCTCGATGGCCAGCGCGCTGGAGTAGGCGGCGACCGTGTGACTCGGCTGTGTCAGGGCGGCGTTGTACATGGTCTGCACCGCGTCGTTGAAGTTGCTGGCGAAGGTCAGGCCGGTGGGGTTGACGGCGGAGATGCCCAGCATGGGGAAGGCGGGGAAGCCGAGCGTCCACACCACGGGTCCGGCCAGGTAGAGCAGGCCGGCCGGGATCTGCGGCATGTCTTCCAGGAGGCCGGCGTTGATCTCGTTCAGGCCGGGCAGGATGACTTGCGATATCGGCTGCGTGCCCAGCCCCACCAGGTAGGAGGCCGTCTCCTGCGTCCTGATCATCTGCGACGAGAAGATCCCGGCGAAATCGGGCTGTTGGCCGTTGAGCAGGTTGGCAATGGCCTGCGCCTGCTGCACGCCCACCGCGGTCAGCGGCGGCCCGGGCACCGCCGTGTCGAGCAGGTTGGCCACATTGCTGGCGGTCTGCCCGTGCCGGATGAACTCGATGGTGACGGTCTCGGTGCTCGGCGGGATGAAGGTGGGCCCGCCCTGGCCGATGAACAGTCCGGGGTAGCCGCGCGCCCCGATCGGCCCGGTGGTGAGCCCGGTGCCGCCGGCCCCGCCGTAGCCACCGTTGCCGAACAGCAGGGCCTGACCGCCCGCGCCGCCCGCACCGCCGGTACCACCCGCAAGAGCCCCGCCGGCACCCCCGAGCCCACCATTGCCCATCAGCCAACCGCCGACCCCGCCGGTGCCGCCGACCCCGCCGCCGAATCCGGCACCACCCATGCCGCCGGTCCCGATCAGTCCCGCATTGCCGCCGTTGCCGCCGGTCGCCAGCACCCCGCCGGTGGGGCTGTAGCCGGCGCCGCCGTCGCCGAACAGGATGCCGCCGGCACCACCGGTCGGGTTCGCCAGCGTTCCCGCGGCCCCGTTTCCGATCAGATCCCGCCCGAACAGCAGGTTGGTGGGTGCGTTGATGATCGGGTCGACCGCCTGGCCGAACGGGCTGGCTATCCAGGCCTGACCGACCGTGTGAACCGGGTTGTAGATGAGCGTCTGGAACCCGCCGGAGACGATGTCGTTGATCGCCGCCAGGGGCGCCGCGGCCGCTCCACCACCGAGCAGGGTGGCCTCCAGCTGCTGCAGGGCGGCGGCTTCGGCAGCACTGTATGACGTCGCGGCGGCACCCAGGTTCTGCACGAACTGCTGGTGGTAGGCGGCTGCCTGCGCCGCCGCTGCCTGGTATTCGCCGGCGTGGGTGCCGAACAGCGCGGCGATCGCGACGGAGACTTCGTCGGCCGCAGCCGAGGCTGGCAGTAGCGCGCTGAGGTTGCCGGTGCTCAGTGCCGATCCGATCTGCGATGCGCTTGCGGTCGCCGACTCGATGCCGTCCAGTGCCACGGTGACGAATGACATTTCGCTACTCCTCGATGCGTAATTGGCCCGACGGTCATTTTGGCACCTGAACGGCGAAAAGTTGCGGAAATCGACCAAAGTCGCCAGCCGCCGTCGCCCGCGACCTTGACGACGACTGAACAGACGTTTAGTGTCCTGAACATGCGTTCAGTCGACTTGACCGCAGCCGCCCGGATCCGCGACGCGGCCATCGCCCAGTTCGGCGAACACGGTTTCGGGATCGGCCTGCGCGCCATCGCCGAAGCGGCCGGAGTGAGCGCCGGCTTGGTCATTCATCACTTCGGCTCCAAGGACGGTCTGCGCAAGGCCTGTGACGACTACGTCGCCCAAGAGATCCGTGACTCGAAATCCGAGGCGATGAGGTCCAGTGATCCGGCCACGTGGCTGGGGCAGCTGGCCGAGATCGAGTCTTATGCACCATTGATGGCTTATCTGGTACGCAGCATGCAGTCCGGTGGCGAGCTGGCGAAGATGTTGTGGCGAAACATGATTGACAACACCGCGGCCTACCTTGAAGAGGGTGTGCAAATCGGCACCATCAAACCGAGCCGCGATCCACAGGCCCGGGCCAAATACCTGAGTATCACCGGCGGCGGCGGATTCCTGCTGTATCTGCAAATGCACGACACACCCACCGATCTGCGCAAAGTTCTGCGCGACTACGCCGAGGACATGGTGCTGCCCGCCCTCGAGATCTATTCCGAGGGCCTGCTGACCGACCACACCATGTATGACGCGTTTCTGGCCAACGAGAAAGGAGATTCCGATGTCAGCTGACCACCCGGCACCCATCGACATTCGCGGCCTCACCAAGAAATTCGGCAGCGTCCGCGCACTCGACGGTCTGGACCTGTGTGTCCGCCAAGGTGAAGTGCACGGCTTCCTGGGCCCCAACGGCGCCGGCAAGTCGACCACCATCCGCATCCTGCTGGGCGTGGTCCGGGCCGACGGTGGCACGGTCCGACTACTGGGCGGCGATCCCTGGACCGATTCCGTTCAACTGCACCGCCGAATCGCCTATGTGCCAGGCGATGTCACGCTGTGGCCGGCCTTGACCGGAGGCGAGACCATCGACCTGCTCGCTCGCATGCGCGGTGGCATCGACCAACAGATGCGCGCCGAACTGATCGAGCGGTTCGAGTTCGACCCGCACAAGAAGGTGCGGGCCTACTCCAAAGGCAACCGGCAGAAGGTATCCCTGATCTCGGCGTTCTCGTCGCGTGCCGAACTGCTGCTGCTCGACGAACCCACCAGTGGGCTGGACCCTTTGATGGAGAACGTCTTTCAGCAGTGTGTCGCTGAGGCACGCGACCGCGGCGTGACGGTGCTGCTGTCCAGCCACATCCTGGCCGAGACCGAGGCACTGTGCGAACGGGTCACCATCATCCAGTCCGGCCGGACCGTCGAGAGCGGATCGCTGGAAGCCATGCGGCACCTCAACCGCACTTCGATCAAGGCCGAACTGAGCCGCGACCCAGGCGATCTCACCCGCATCAAGGGAGTCGAAGACGTCAGCATCGAAGGCAACACGCTACGGGCCCAGGTAGACAGCGAAAGCCTGGGCGAGCTGATCCGGGTGCTCGGTGACGCCGGGGTGCGCAGCCTCATCAGCCAACCCCCCTCGCTCGAGGAATTGTTCCTGCGCCACTACCGCACCACCGGGGGCCGGCACGAACGCACGGAGGTGCCGGCCCGATGAGTACTGCCGTCCTGCAACGTCCCGCACCTGCCGCGCGGCGCAGCACGAACTTCACCGGGACCCTGAAATTGTTGCGGCTCTACCTGCGTCGAGACCGGATCGTGCTGCCGCTCTGGGTATTTCTGCTGTCGGCTCCGCTGGGCAGCGTATACATCGGCAGCATCGAAAAGGTCTATCCCACCGCAGCAGAGCGGGCTGCCTTCGCGGCGTCGATCACGGCCAGTCCCGCCCAGCGCGCGCTCTACGGTCCGATCTACGACGACGGCCTCGGCGCCGTCGGCATCTGGAAAGCCGGCATATTCCACGTTCTGATCGCGGTGGCCGTCATCCTCACCGTGATCCGGCACACCCGCGCCGACGAGGAATCCGGGCGCGCCGAGCTCATCGACTCCACCGCGGTGGGCCGCTACGCCAACCTCACCGCCGCATTGCTGTTGTCGTTCGGCGCGTCGCTGGCCACCGGTGTGATCGGCGCGGCCAGCCTGCTCGCCACCGACGTCGACCCGGCCGGGTCGGTAGCCTTCTGCGCGGCGCTGGCCGCCTCGGGCCTGGTCTTCACCGCGGTCGCCGCGGTCGCCGCGCAGCTGTCCCCGAGTGCCCGGGCGGCCCGCGGCTTCGCGTTGGCGGCGCTGGGTGCCGCGTTCACCCTGCGGGCGGTCGGCGACGCGGGTTCCGGTGCGCTGTCCTGGCTTTCGCCGTTGGGGTGGTCACTGCAGATCCGGCCGTATGCAGGCGATCGCTGGTGGGTGCTGCTGCTGCACTTGGCGGCGACCGCGCTGCTGACCGGCGTGGCTTATCGATTGCTGGCCGGCCGCGATGTCGGCGCCGGTTTGATCGCCGAACGCGCCGGACCCGGCACGGCACCGGCCACGTTGGGCAACGCGTTCGGGCTGGCCTGGCGCCTGGACCGCGGCGCGCTGCTGGTGTGGACGGCGGGACTGTCGCTGTACGGCCTGTTGATCGGCAGTGTGACGCACGGGATCGGCGACGAACTGGGCGGCGGCGCCACCGCACGCGACATCGTGGTGCGCATGGGCGGTACCAGTGCCCTGGAGCAGGCCTTCATTGGGATCGGTTTCGTGATGCTCGGCATGGTGGCGGCCGCGTTCGCCATCTCGCTGTCGCTGCGGCTGCACCAGGAAGAAGCCAGCCAGCGCGCCGAGACGGTGTTGGCCGGGTCGGTGTCGCGGACCCGACTGTTGGCCAGCCACCTGGTGCTCGCACTGGCCGGATCGGCGTTCGCCATGTTGTTGGCCGGTGTGACAGCCGGACTCGCTTACGGCCAGGCGGCCGGTGACGTGGCCGGCAAGCTGCCCGCGGTGATCGGCACCGCGGCTGTGCAGCTGCCTGCGGTGTGGCTGCTGGCAGCGGTCACCGTCGTCTTGTTCGGGTTGGTACCGCGGTTCACCCCGGCCGCATGGGGCGTGCTGGTCGGGTTCGTCGCGGTGTATCTGCTCGGTTCGCTGTCCGGGTCGCCGCAGTGGTTGCTCGATCTGGAGCCGTTCGCGCACACCCCCCGGGTCGGCGGCTCAGACTTCACCGCGGTGCCCCTGCTGTGCCTGCTGGCCCTTGACGGAGTGCTGATCACGTTGGGAGTCATAGCTTTTCGACGGCGAGACATCCGGCCGTGAACACCGCGGCGCGGCTCATATCATCCTCGGCGCTCGGTTTGATCGCCTTCGGCGCCATGCTGTTCATCCCGGCCGGCACGTTCCACTATTGGCAGGCGTGGGTTTTCCTCGCGGTGTTCGCCGTCGCGTCGCTGGGGCCCACCAGCTATCTGGCCCGCACCAATCCGGCTGCTCTGCAGCGACGTCTGCGCGTCGGGCCGGGAGCCGAAACCCGGACGATCCAGAAATTCGTCATTGCCGGCATCTTCGTCGGGTTCGGCGGGACCCTGGTGGTCAGCGCGCTCGATCAGCGGTTCGGCTGGTCGTCGGTGCCGACGGTGGTTGCGCTGACCGGTGACGTGCTGGTCGCGGTCGGTCTGGGCATCGCCATGCTGACTGTCGTCCAGAACAACTACGCCGCGTCGACCGTCACGGTAGAGGCGGACCAGTCGGTGGTCACCAACGGCCTCTACGGCGTGGTGCGGCACCCCATGTACGTCGGGAACCTCGTGCTGATGGTGGCCATACCGCTGGCGCTCGACTCCCTCTGGGGCCTGCTGTTCATGGTCCCGAATACGCTGCTGCTGGTGATACGCATCCTCGACGAGGAGCGGGCTCTGACAGCGCAGCTACCCGGGTACCGCGAGTACACCCAGCTGGTGCGATACCGGCTGGTTCCGCACCTCTGGTAGCGGGCCTAAGGTTGCGGACGTGACCCCGCAACCGGCACCCGCGCTGGACCGTCCGTGGCGTCGCCCGGGGGCGCTGCGCTATGCCCGCGACAAGCTTCGCGGCATGGCCAAACCCCCTGTCACCGTCACCGACCCGCCGTCGGACCTCGTCGTGGACCGGGACGTCGAGGTACCCACCCGCGACGGAACGGTGTTGCGCATCAACGTTTTCCGCACCCAGGCCGGGCCGCGTCCGGTCATCCTCAGCATCCACCCCTACGGCAAGGACAAGCTGCCGACCAAACGGCGCAAGCGGTGGACCTTCTCGCCGCAGTACCGGCTGCTGCGGCAAACCAAGCCGGTGAGCTTCTCGGCTTACACCGGTTGGGAGGCACCGGATCCGGCGTGGTGGACCGCTCGCGGTTTCGTCGTCGTCAACGCCGATAGCCGCGGGTGCGGCCATTCCGAGGGCACCGGCAGGTTGCTGTCGCGGCAGGAGGCCGAGGACACCTACGACGTGGTGCAGTGGCTGGCCGGACAACCGTGGAGTGACGGCCGCGTGGTCATGCTCGGTGTCTCCTACCTGGCGATCAGCCAGTTCGCGGTGGCCGCGCTGCAGCCACCGGCACTACGCGCGATCTGCCCGTGGGAAGGGTTCACCGACGCTTACCGCGACCTGTTGTTCCCCGGCGGAATACGCGAGTCGGGCTTCACCCGGTTGTGGTCACGCCAGGTGCAGGGCGCGACTCGTCAAACCTATGACCTGACCCGGATGCAGGACGAGCACCCGTTGCGCGACGAGTTCTGGCGCTCACTGGTACCCGATCTGTCGGCCATCACGGTCCCCATGCTGGTCTGCGGCAGTTTCTCGGACAACAACCTGCACAGCCGGGGCTCCATCCGGGCGTTCACCCGGGCCGGGTCGCAGCACGCGCGGCTCTACACGCATCGTGGTGGCAAGTGGGCGGAGTTCTACTCCGCTGAAGTGCGCGCCGAACAGCTGAAGTTCTTCCGCGACGTGTTGGACGGTGCGCCGCCGACCCGCAGCGTGCGCCTCGAGGTACGCGAAGATCGTGACACCATCGCCGCGGTGCGTGAGGAAACCGAGTGGCCGCTGACCCGCACCCGTTGGCGGACACTGTATCTCGCGGGCGCTGGTCAGTTGTCAGCTGAGCCGCCGCGAGCGGCAGGCAGCGTCACCTTCGAAAGTGGTTCTCGTGCCGCACTGTTCACGTGGACCGCGCCGACAGACACCGAGCTGACCGGCCCGATGGCGCTGCGGCTGTGGATTCAGCTGGACGGGTGTGCTGATGCGAATCTGTTTGTCGGAGTCGAGAAATGGCGCGATGGTCGGTATGTCGGATTCGAGGGGTCCTACGGATACGGCCGCGACCGGGTCACGACCGGGTGGCAGCGGGCCTCGCTGCGCAGGCTGGATCCCGCGCTGTCCCTGCCGTGGGAACCCGTGCCGGCATGCGATGAGCCGGAACCGATTCCGGCCGGTGCGGTGATCCCGGTGGATGTGGCACTGGGGCCGTCGGCCACGCTGTTCCGCGCCGGCGAACAGCTGCGACTGGTGGTGGCCGGGCAGTGGCTGTGCCCGCGCAATCCGCTGACCGGTCAGTTCCCGGCGGCCTATCCCGGCCCGCCGCGTGGCCTGGTGACGTTGCGCTGGGGGCCGCGCTACGACGCGCACCTGCTGATCCCGGAAATCCCCTGAGCAGGGGTCAGACCCAGACTCCCTTGCCGACGGCAACCACCCCGCCGGAACTGATCGCGAATCGCTCCCGATCCCTGTCCAGATCGACGCCCACCATCTCACCGGGCCCGACGACCACGTTCTTGTCCAGGATCGCGTGGCGTACCACCGCGCCGCGTCCGACGCGCGCCCCCGGCATGATCACGCTGCCCTCCACGATCGCGCCGTCCTCGACCACGACGTTGGAGGACAATACCGAATTGCGTACCGAGGCCGCCGAAATGATGCTGCCCGCTCCCACCACCGACTCCTGGGCTGAGCCGCCGTTGACGAATTTGGCCGGCGCCAGGTTTTCCGAGGCGCCGAGGATAGGCCAGCGCCTGTTGTACAGGTTGAACACCGGATGCACCGACACCAGATCCATGTGCGCGTCGTAGAACGCGTCGAGGGTTCCCACGTCCCGCCAGTAACCCCGGTCCCGGTCGGTGGCGCCCGGCACGTCGTTGTCTTTGAAGTCATAGACCGCGGCCATGCCGTCGGCCACCAACCGCGGAATGATGTCGCCGCCCATGTCGTGATCGGAATGGTCGTCGTCGGCGTCGGCACGGATCGCGTCGATCAACACCTTGGTGGTGAAGATGTAGTTGCCCATCGACACGAAGGTGGCGTCCGGATCGTCCGGGGTGCCGGGCGGATCCATCGGCTTCTCGACGAAATTGCGGATCCGGCCGGATTCGTCGGCGTCGATGCAGCCGAACGCGCTGGCCTCGGCTCGCGGCACCCGGATGCCGGCCACCGTGGCGCCGGCGCCGCTGTCGACGTGGAAGCGCACCATTTGCTCGGGGTCCATCCGGTACACGTGGTCGGCGCCGAAAACCACGATGTAGTCCGGATCTTCGTCGTAAATCAGGTTCAGCGACTGATAGATCGCGTCGGCCGAACCGGTGTACCAGCGCGGTCCGAGGCGCTGCTGGGCCGGGACCGGGGTGATGTACTCGCCGGCCAGACCGGACAACCGCCAGTTCTGCGAGATGTGCCGGTCCAGTGAATGCGACTTGTACTGCGTGAGAACGCAGATCCTCAGGTAGCGCGCGTTGACGAGGTTGGAGAGGACGAAGTCGATCAGCCGGTAGCCGCCGCCGAAGGGGACTGCAGGCTTGGCGCGGTCGGCTGTCAAAGGGTACAGGCGTTTGCCTTCACCGCCGGCCAGCACGATGCCCAGCACCTGTGGCGATTCCCTCATGCGCTTCAACCTATCGGCACCTGCGGACCCCTGCCACCGATCCCTCGCTCGCTCGAGAGCTCGACGACCGGATAGGTCAAGGATATTCGGCTCGCCGGCCGGCTCCACAGCAGCCCGCCATCCGCGCTCCGCCGCGCCCGAACTACGGTGCGGGTATGCGGGTGGCGATGATGACTCGGGAATACCCTCCGGAGGTCTACGGCGGTGCCGGAGTGCATGTCACCGAGTTGGTATCCCAACTGCGCAAGTTGTGCGCGGTCGACGTGCATTGCATGGGCGCGGAGCGTCCCGATGCCACCGCCCACCAGCCCGATCCGCGGCTGCGCACCGCCAACGCCGCGCTGTCCACCCTGTCGGCAGACCTGGTGATGGCCAACGCTGTCAGCGCGGCCGCCGTGGTGCATTCGCACACCTGGTACACCGGGTTGGCCGGACATCTGGCCAAACTGCTCTACGGCATCCCGCACGTGCTGACCGCGCATTCGCTCGAGCCGATGCGGCCGTGGAAGGCCGAACAGCTCGGCGGTGGCTACCAGGTGTCGTCCTGGGTGGAGAACACCGCGGTGCTGGCCGCCGACGCGGTCATCGCCGTCAGTTCCGGGATGCGCGACGACATCCTGCGCGTCTACCCGACGCTGGATCCCAACCTCGTGCACGTAATCCGCAACGGCGTCGACACCGAGGTCTGGTATCCCAGCGGACCGGTCCGCGCCGGCTCGGTGTTGCCAGAACTCGGCGTTGACATGCAACGACCCATCGTGGCCTTCGTCGGACGGATCACCCGGCAGAAAGGTGTCCCGCACCTGGTGGCGGCCGCGCACCAGTTCAGCCCGGAGGTCCAGGTGGTGTTGTGTGCCGGCGCGCCCGACACCCCGGAAATCGCCGAAGAGGTGCGGTCGGCGGTGACCGACCTGCAGCGCAGCCGCGCCGGGGTGTTCTGGATACGGGACATGTTGCCCCAGCACAAGTTGCGCGAAATACTCTCGGCTGCATCAGTTTTCGTGTGCCCGTCGATTTACGAGCCGTTGGGCATCGTGAATCTGGAGGCAATGGCCTGCGCGACGGCGGTGGTGGCGTCCGACGTGGGCGGGATCCCCGAAGTCGTCGCCGACGGCGTCACCGGCTCCCTGGTGCACTACGACGCCGACTACCCCGACGCCTACGAGGCGCGTCTGGCCGAGGCGGTCAATGCATTGATCGCGGATCCCGAGAGGGCCGAACAGTACGGCCACGCCGGGCGTCAGCGCTGTATCGAAGAGTTTTCCTGGTCACACATCGCCGAGCAAACCCTGGACATCTACCGCAAGCTGTGTGATTAGCGCAGCCGGCCGGCACGCTGACTCAGCTGGTGACGCCCTTGAGTTCGTCGCCCAGCGCGGCGGCTTCGTCGGGTGTCAGCTCGACAACCAGCCGGCCACCGCCTTCAAGTGGTACCCGCATCACGATGCCGCGCCCCTCTTTAGTCGCTTCGAGTGGACCGTCGCCGGTCCGGGGCTTCATCGCCGCCATCGAGTGCTCCCTCCAGATTCGATCTGGCCCGCACCCGCGGACCTGGTCGGCGCCGAGCATGCCCCGACAGTGAATTTCCAGCCATACCCGACATTGAACTGACAAATCACCACTCTATTGTTCCCTATCGCGGTGACCACGTGCACAAAGGCCCACTTCTGGCGGCAACGGTGGTTGTCAATCCGCGTTGGGCGGCACCCAGCAGGTGCCGATGTGGTCGTCCACCATGCCGGTCGCCTGCATCAGCGCGTAGGCGGTGGTGGGCCCGACGAAGCGGAACCCGCGGCGTTTGAGCTCGCGCGCCATCGCCTTTGATTCGGCACTGGTTGAAGGTATTTCAGCAAGGTCGGTGAACCGGGGACGGGCGGCCGGCGCGAACGACCACAGCAGCTCGGACAGGTCCTGCGGCGATCCGAGTTCGAGGGCGGCGCGTGCGTTGCCGACGGTCGCCTCGATCTTGGCCCGGTTGCGCACGATCGTCGGGTCGGTCAGCAGGCGCTGTACGTCGGCCTCGGTGAAACGGGAGATCTTCGCGACGTCGAACCCGACGAAGGCGCGGCGGAAGTCGGCCCGTTTACGCAGGATGATCAGCCACGAGAGGCCGCTCTGGAAAGCTTCCAGGCTCATCCGTTCGAACAGCGCCGTGCCGTCGGTGAGCCGCCGGCCCCACTCGTAGTCGTGGTAGTCGCGGTACAACTCGGCGTCCGGCCCCGGCGGCAGTTCCGCCCAGCCGCAGCGAACCCGGCCGTCGCTCACGGGCGGGTCACGTCGGCCCGGAACGATCCGACCCGACGGCGTCCGCGTCGGTCAGGTCGACCACCCCGGCCCCGGTCTCGGCGCTGGAGGCCTGCAGGGCGGCGACCTGAGCGCGCAAGGTGTCCAGTTCCCGGCCGAGGCGCTCCAGCACCCAGTCCACCTCGCTGGTCTTGTAACCGCGCAGCACCTGGGTGAATTTGACCGCATCGACGTCGGCGCCGGTGACACCGAACGCCGGCAGGACGGTCGCTGTGGTGGCCCGCGGCAGGGGCGGCAATGGCTCGCCGCGGCCGAACAGCAGGCTTGCCGCGCCGAACAACACGATCGCCACCAGGATCAGGACCACCAGGTAGAGCAACACCAACGCCACGGGACTGATCTTGCCCTATGACCTGACCCGGGACCGACAGCCGTTCAGCGCGGCCGGAACACGTTCATCGGCGGCCGATCGGCCAGCGACACCGGCCAGGTGTGTTGGGTGTAGCCGTCCCCGACCGGGAAGAACTGCGTCAGGCCGACGCCGGAGTCGGGAATCCCGCACCGCGACAGCAGGGTGGCGATCACCTGACGGCTCATCGCGCCCAACTCCTCGATCGGACGGTTGCGGTGCTGCCGTACACCCAGGTTGACCTGCGCGATCGCGTCCAGGCCCAGCCGGTCGAAGGTGTCCACCAGCAGGCCGATCTCCACGCCGTAACCCGGGGCGAACGGCAGCGCGGTGAGGAGCTCACGGCTGGCCGCGTATTCCCCACCCAGTGGTTGCAGCACGCAGCCCAGCTCGGGCCGCAGTGCGGCGAGCAGCGGTCGGGCCACGAGTTCGGTGACGCGCCCGCCGCCGGTGGCATTGCCGCCGGTCAGCGGTCGCCGGTAGAAGCCCTTGACCAGTGCGATGTCCTGGCCGGTGAGCAGCGGGCCGACCAGGTACGGCACGAACATCGGGTGCGGGTTGACCAGGTCGGAATCGATGAACACCACGATGTCGCCGCTGGTGGCGGCCAGCGAGCGCCACAGCGCCTCCCCTTTGCCGGGGCGGGCGGGCAGCTCGGGCAGCGCCTGCTCGCGGCTGACCACGCGGGCGCCGGCGGCGATGGCGCGGATCTCGGTGTCGTCGGTGGACCCCGAATCCAGCACGATCAGCTCGTCGACCAACCCGTCGACCAGCGGGGAGATGCTGTCGATCACCGATCCGATGGAGTCTTCTTCGTTGAGGGCCGGCAGCACCACCGAGATCGTCCGCCCGGCCTTGGCGGCGACCAGCTCGCCGACCGTCCAGCGCGGCAGGTTCCAGCTGCGGTCGGCCAGCCAGGCGTCCCCGGGTTGCGCCGAGAGCCGGGCCAGGTCCAGCTCGGAAGCCGTCATGCCAGTCCTCTCACGGTGCGCGTCGGCGCGCGCGTCCCCTGGATGGAGGCCACCATCTCCAGTACCCGCCGGGTGGCCGCGACCTGGTGCACCCGGAACATGCGCGCTCCGGCGGCCGCCGCGAGCGCGGTAGCCGCCAGCGTGCCCTCGAGCCGTTCGGTCACGTCCACACCCAGAGTCTCCCCGACGAAGTCCTTATTGCTCAACGCCATCAGCACCGGCCACCCGGTCTCGACGAGTTCGGCCACGTGCCGCAACAGGATCAGGCCGTGGAACGTGTTCTTGCCGAAATCGTGGGTGGGGTCGATCAGCACCCGGTCACGGGCCACTCCGACCGCAACGGCCCGCTCAGCGGCGGCGGTGACCTGGCGAATCACGTCGTCCACCACCCCGCGGGTAGTCGTACCGTAACTCACCCGGAAGGGTCGCGTCCTGGGCAGCGCACCGCCGGTGTGGGAGCACACCAGGCCGACGCCGAATTCGGCGGCCACCTCGGGCAGGCCCGCGTCACTGCCCGCCCAGGTGTCGTTGATGATGTCCGCGCCGGCCGCACACGCCAGCCGGGCCACCTGGGGGCGCCAGGTGTCGACGCTGATCAGCTGGTCGGGATAGGCGCCGCGCAGCCATTCGACGAACGGCACCAGTCGGGCGATCTCGGTGTCGGCGTCGACGATCTCCCCCGGTCCGGCCTTGACCCCGCCGACATCGATGACGTCGGCACCCTCGGTGATCGCCCGGTGCACGGCGTCGCGGGCAGCCTCCTCGGCGAAGGTCGCGCCCTGGTCGAAGAACGAGTCCGGGGTGCGGTTGACGATCGCCATGATCAGCGCGCGATCAGCCGCGACGGGGCGACCGCAGAAGGTTGACGACACGACTCCATGGTGCCCGGTCACCGGCGTTGACTCTGCGCTCAGGGCACGGTCTACTCGCACTTCCCCGCCCCAGACGCAGAGTCGCCGGGGGTGCGGGTCAGCCCTGCGGGCGCTTCCCCGCCGCAACCTCGCCCGGGTAGTCCTCGTAGTACTCGACATAACCCTCTTTGCGCCCGGCCAGCACGTACAGCGGGTCCTCGATATCGGAGCCGTAGGCCTGTTTGCGTAGTTCCACCTTGCGGCTCTTGAACGTGGTGGTGTGCTCCAGCGACTCCACCAACCGCACGAACAACGGCAACGCATAGGCCGGCAACTTGTCATACACCGCCCCGGCCAACGATTTCCCGTCGAAATCCTTGCCGTCGCGCAGCTTGACCGCGGCCATCCCGGCACGCCCGCCGGTATCGGGCACCTCGACGCCGAAGACAGTGCACTCCTCGACGTTCTTGTCCGACGCCACCGCCGCCTCGACCTGTGTGGTCGCCACGTTCTCGCCTTTCCAGCGGAACGTGTCGCCCAGCCGGTCGACGAACGCCGCGTGGAACATGCCCTGCGGCCGCATCACGTCGCCGGTGTTGAAGTACGTGTCGCCCTCTTTGAACGCGTTGCGCACCAGCTTCTTCTCGGTGGCTTCCTTGTCGGTGTAGCCGTCGAACGGCTGCAGCCGGTTGACCGGGCTGAGCAGCAACCCGGGCTCGCCGGCGGGCACCCGACGCACCCGCCCGTTGTCGTCGCGGACCGGCTCGCCGGTGTCCGGGTCGTATTCGACATAGGCCAGCGGCATCGGCGAAATACCGGTGGTGCGGGGCATATTGAAGAAGTTGATGAACGCGGTGGTTCCTTCGCTGGCGGCGTAGAACTCACACACCCGCTCGATGCCGAAGCGCTTGGTGAATTCGTCCCAGATGTCCGGGCGCAGCCCGTTGCCGGCGATGACGCGGACCTTGTGCTGGCGGTCGGTGGGCTTTTCCGGCTGGTTGAGCAGGTAGCGGCACACCTCGCCGATGTAGATGAACGCGGTGGCGTCGTAGGCGATCACCTCGTCCCAGAAGCGGGACGCCGAAAACGACTTGCCCAGCGCCAGGGTCGCCCCCGAGTTGATCACCGACGACACCGCGACCGTCAGCGCGTTGTTGTGGTAGAGCGGCAGGCAGCTGTACAGAGTGTCGGAGGCCTTCAACCGCAACCCCAGCCCGCCGAACGCGCCGAGGGCCTTGAGCCACCGGTAATGCGTCATCACGCTGGCCTTCGGGTAGCCGGTGGTGCCCGAAGTGAAGATGTAGAACGCGGTGTCGCGGGCCCGCACCGACGACGCCGCGGCCGGGTTGGTCGCGGGCGCGGTGGTGGCGAAGCGCTCCAGGTCTTCGATGGTCAGCACCTCACCGGCCGAACCGCCGGACTCACTGACCGCACTGACCAGGTCGGATTCGGCAATGAGCACCTTGGCGTCGAGCAGGCCCAGGCTGTGCGACAGCACGTCGCCACGCTGGTGGTAGTTGAGCATGCCGGCGACCGCGCCCAACTTCACCACCGCCAGCATCGTGAGCACCGCGTTGGGCGAATTGCGCAGCATCACACCGACCACATCACCCGGGCCCACACCTCGCGCGGCCAGCACGGCGGCGTAGCGGTTGGCGGTCGCGTTGGCCTCGCGGTAGGTCAACTGCTGATCGCCGAACTTCAGGAAAACCCGGTCGGCGTAGCGGGCCGCGCGCTCCTGGAACACCGCGCCGATCGAGGTCTTCGAACTCGGCCGCGGCAGCAGGCCGGTCTTCACCGCGCGCAGGATCGAGGGCGTGTCGGCCACCAGAGCGGGCAGCCGAAGAGCGATATCGGTCAGTTTGACTCGTGTGTGTGACTCGTGCTCGGCCACGTGGTCCCTCGATTCCCTAGCAAGCCCGCTGATACCCAATACATACAGCCCGGCCCGGCCGGGCTGTCACGCTGGTGCGCACGCCTGCAGCGCATCGCCGACCTTATCGACCACCACCAGCCGGTTGACCGCTGCCTGCGAGATGTAACCGCTGTCGAGCAAACCGAAAATCCAGGCGCGCACCCCGTCGTAATGCCCCCACGGGTCCAGGATCACGATGGGCTTGTCGTGCACCCCCAGATATCCCTCGGTCCACGCGCTCAGCAATTCGTCCAGGGTGCCGACACCGCCGGGCAACGCGATGAACGCATCTGCCCGTTGCTCCATCACCTGCTTCCGTTCGCTGAGGGTGTCGGTGATAATCAGCTCGTCGGCCTGCTGGTCGGCCAGTTCACGGTCCAGCAGCATGGTCGGGATCACCCCGACGGTCCAGCCGCCGGCGGCCCGCGCCGCGGCGGCCACCGCGCCCATCGCCGACACGTGGCCGCCGCCCCACACCAGCGTCCAGCCCTGCTGCGCTATCCCCTGACCCAGCGCGGCGGCGAGTTCGAGCAACTCCGGGTGCGTCGGCGTGGCAGCGCAGTAGACGGCCACCGCCCGCCGGCCGCCGTCGCTGTTGTCTGAGGGCATCACCGCAACGTAGACCAACTGCGCAGTTGCCATAAAGTCGAACAGTGCCGATCCGCTGGAACGTCCCGCAACACACCGAGGCGCTGGAGCGGCTGCACGGCGCGTTGCGGGAATCCGGGGGCGGGATCGTGGTCGGACCCGACGGCGTCGGCAAGTCGACGCTGGCCCGACTGGCCGCCGAACGCTGCTGCGCCGAGCACCCGAACACCGTCACCCGCTGGGTCATCGGGACCCCCACCGAGCAGGTGGTGCCCTTCGGCGCCTTCGGACATCTGATCGAATTCGCCGACATCGGGAAACCGGCCGCACTGTTGCGGGCCGCCCGGACGTCGCTGACCCGGGCCGCCCAGGAGAGCGATCTGCTGCTCGTCGTCGACGAGGCCCACGACCTGGACATCCTGTCGGCGACCCTGGTCTACCAGCTCGCCCGCGCCGGCACCGCCCGGATGATCGTCACCGCGCGGGCGGACGCGGCACCGGCCGCCATCGCCGCGTTGTGGACGGACGGCCTGCTGGACCGCATCGACATCGCTCCGCCGGGTGGGCTGACCACCGCGGCGGAGGTCGACGAATTCCTCGCCGAGCTGCCGGCGCCGGCCCGTTCGGTGCTGGACTACCTGGCCCTGGTCGAGCCGCTGACGTTGGCCGATCTCGCCGTGCTGGCCGGCGAGGGCGCGGTCGAGGAGGCAACGGACCTCGGCGCCGCCGAGACCCGGGTACGCAATGACGACGAGCCGGTCGCCTACATCGCCCATCCGCTGTTCGGCGAGCGCGTCCGGGCGACCTCGGGTGGCGACGTGCTGCGACGACGGCGCACCGAGCTGGTCGAGTTGCTCTCCGGACACCCGTGCGAGCACCCCAGCGACCGGTTGCGGCTGGCGTCGCTGGCGCTGGACTGCGACGCGTTGCAGCCGGTCGCCGAGGTGGTCGCCGCCGCGCAAGAGGCGCTGCGGCTCGGCGATCTGTGGCTTGCCGAACGGTTGGCGCGCGCCGCGCTGGACCGATCGGGCGGGCTGGATGCCCGGCTGGTGCTGGGCCAGGCACTGGCCTGGCAGGGACGCGGCCGTGACGCAGGCCAGGTGCTGGCGGCGGTGCAGCCTGCCGACTTGTCCGAAGCCGATCTGATGGCCTGGGCGGTGCCGCGGGCGGCCAACCAGTTCTGGATGTTGGGCGAGCCGGAGAAGGCCACCGCGTTCCTGCAGACGACCCGCAATCGGGTGACCGAGCCGGCCGCCCAGAATGTGCTGGACGGGCTGACCGCCACCTTCGCCATGAACTCGGGAAATCTGCAGCGTGCCCTCGCCGTGGCCACCGACGTGCTGGCCGCGCCGTCGGCCGGCGACATGGCGGTGGCGTGGGCCGCCAGTGCCGCCGCGTTGTCGTCGGCGCGGATGGGACGCTTCGCCGATGTCGGGGCCCTGGTCGACAAGGCAACGGCAGCAGAGCATCCCGGACTGCTGCGGTTCACCGCGGGACTGGCACAGATCACCTCGCTGCTGATGGCGGGTGAGGTCGCGCAGGCGCAGACCCTGGCTCAGCAGTTCACCGACTTCGCCGAACTGCAGCAACCGGGCCGGGCCATCGGTGAGGTGCTGATAGCCCTGGTGCTGAACATCCGAGGTGAATTCGGTGCTGCCGCAAAGCTGTTGGAGCCCGCCGCCGCCGAGCTGGAACGTTCGGGCTACTCCTGGGGTCCGCTGTCGCTGATCTTGTTGACCACCGCCATCGCGCGCCGGGGCGACATCCCGGGGTCGGCGAAAGCGTTGCGGCGCGCGGAGAACCGGCACGGGACCAAGTCGGCGCTGTTCGCCCCCGAACTCGGTCAGGCGCGCGCGTGGACCAGGGCGACGGCGCGCGACCGGATGGGTGCGACGTCGGCGGCGCGCGACGCCGCCCGGATGGCCGAACGCGCCGGGCAGTCGGCGGTGGCGCTGCTCGCCTGGCATGACGCCGTCCGGCTCGGCGATGTCCGGGCCGTCGAGCCGGTCACCCGGCTCGCCACTGAAATCGACTGCAAGGTAGGCGAAATCGTCGTCCGGCATGCGCGCGCACTGGCCGGCCGGGACACCGCCGGCCTGCGAGCGGTGGCCGACGAATTCGCCGCGATCGGGATGGGCGCGGCAGCGGCCGACGCCGCGGCTCAGGCGCAGGGCTGAGGCCGCTGCTCAGCGCGCAACGACGCGGACCGGGCCGTCGAGTCCGCGGCAGCGAGGTGCGCCACAGCCTGCTACCGGCTCAGGTAGCGGCGCAGCATCTCTACTGACGCCGCAATGTTGGCGACGGGCACCCGCTCGTCACGCTTGTGCGCCAGATTGGGATCGCCGGGCCCGTAGTTGACCGCCGGAATGCCCAGTGCCGCAAAGCGGGACACGTCGGTCCACCCGTACTTGGCCCGGACCTGTCCCCCTGCGGCCTCGACCAGAGACTTCGCCGCGGGATGCGTCAGGCCCGGAAGGGCGCCCGCCGCGGAGTCGGTCAGATCGATCTCGACGTCCAGCCCGTCCAGCACCTCGTGCACGTGGTGTAAAGCCGCTTCGGGCGAGCGGTCCGGGGCGAACCGGAAATTGATCGTGACCGCCGCCGCGTCCGGGATCACATTGCCGGCGACGCCGCCGTCGATACGCACCGCCGACAGGCCCTCGCGGTAGCCGCACCCGTCGATGTCAACGCTGCGCGCCCGATAGCCGGCCAACCGGTCCAGCACCGCACCGAGTTTGTGAATTGCGTTGTCGCCCAGCCACGATCGGGCCGAGTGCGCCCGGGTACCGGTGGCGCGGACCACCACCCGCAGGGTGCCCTGGCAGCCTGCCTCGATCCAGCCGTCGGTGGGCTCACCCAGGATGGCCACGTCGGCGGACAGCCACTCCGGCAACTCGCGCTGGATGCGGCCCAATCCGTTGGCCGCCGACTCGATTTCCTCACAGTCGTACATCACCAGGGTCAGGTCGTGCACCGGGTCGGCGAGGGTGGCCGCCAGATGCAGAAAAACCGCATCCCCGGCTTTCATGTCGGCGGTGCCGCAACCGTGCAGCTGGCCGTCCACCAGCCGGCTGGGCAGATTGTCGGCGACCGGAACGGTGTCCAGATGCCCGGCCAGCAACACCCGCGTCGGACGGCCCAGCGCCGTGCGCGCCAGTACCGCGTTGCCGCTGCGGACGATCTCGAAGCGGGGCGCCTGGGCACGCAGGGCCGCCTCCACCTCGGCGGCGATGCGCGCCTCGTCGCGCGATTCACTGGGAATGTCCACCAGCGCCGCGGTCAGCGCCACCGGGTCGCCGCACAAGTCCAACACGGCACCAAGTATGCCGAGCAGTCGCAAAAGCCCCTATTTTGACCGGCAAATGGGTGCTTTTGTGTCTGCTCGCGCGGGAAAGTAACCTGACCGCCGTGACTGGAGCTGCAGGCATCGGCCTGGCGACGCTGGCATCCGACGGATCTGTCCTGGACACGTGGTTCCCCGCACCGGAACTGACCGAGTCCGGCGACAGCGCCACCTCCCGGTTGGCCCTTTCCGACGTGCCCGCCGAACTGGCCGCGCTGGTCGGACGCGACGACGACCGCCGTACCGAGACCATCGCCGTGCGCACTGTGCTCGGGTCGCTGGACGATCAGGCCGCCGACGCGTACGACGCCTACCTGCGGCTGCATCTGCTGTCGCACCGCTTGGTAGCGCCGCACGGGCTGAACGCCGGCGGCTTGTTCGCAGTATTGACCAACGTGGTCTGGACGAACCGCGGCCCCTGCGCCGTCGAGGGTTTCGAGGCGGTGCGGGCGCGGTTGCGCCGGCACGGGCCGGTGACGGTCTACGGCGTCGACAAGTTCCCCCGCATGGTGGACTATGTGCTGCCCACCGGGGTGCGGATCGCCGACGCCGACCGGGTGCGCCTGGGTGCGCACCTGGCGCCGGGCACCACGGTGATGCACGAGGGTTTCGTCAACTTCAACGCCGGCACCCTGGGCGCATCGATGGTGGAGGGCCGCATTTCGGCGGGTGTCGTGGTGGGTGACGGCTCGGACGTCGGCGGCGGCGCTTCGATCATGGGCACCCTGTCCGGCGGCGGCGAGCAGGTGATCTCGATCGGCAAACGCTGCCTGCTGGGCGCCAACGCGGGCCTGGGCATCTCGTTGGGCGACGACTGCGTGGTGGAGGCGGGGCTGTATGTCACCGCCGGCACCAAGGTCAACACCCCCGACGGCAGCACACTCAAGGCAGCCGAGCTGTCCGGCGGCAACAACCTGCTGTTCCGACGCAACTCGCTGAGCGGCGCGGTCGAGGTGGTGCCGCGCGGTGGCCAGGGCATCGCGCTCAACGCGGACCTGCACGCCAACTAACGCGCGTCGAGTTCGGTCCCGCTGGTTTCCGGCAGTCGGTAGACCGAAATCAGGCTCAGTCCCGCCAGCGTCAGCAACAGGTACGCGATGCCGGCCGCGCCATAGGCTGCCAGCAGCCAGCCCGCGACCAGCGGTGGCACCGCACCGCCGGCGATACCCGCCAGATTGATGGACAGCGCCGTCGCGGTGTAGCGGTAGCGGGTGGCGAACAGTTCGGGGACGAAGGACGCAATCGGTCCGAAACAGCTCGCGGACACGGCGTACATGCCCAGAATCGCCACCGCGAACAGGACCGGGTCACGCGAATCGATCAGCGGCATCACCGCCACCGCCCAGGGCAGTGCCGCGGCCCAGCTGACCAGCAGCACGCGGCGCCGCCCGAACCGGTCGCACAGGGTGGCCGTGAGTGCGGCGAACACCAGGCAGGTCAGCCCGCCCAGCACCCCGACGGCCAGGATCAGGTTGCGGGAATACCCCAGTTGGGTATGCGCGTAGCTGGGCAGATACGCACTGGCGAGATAGGTGAAGGCGAAGCACCCCAGCACGCTGCCGCCGGCCAGCATCACCTCGGCGCGTTGCAGTCGCAGCACCTCGGTCAGCGGGGCCACGGCCGCGTGGGTTCGCTGACCGGCGAACACCGGCGTCTCGCCGACGTTCAGGCGCACGTAGAGCGCGATGGTGATCAGCACCGCGCTCAGCAGGAACGGAATCCGCCACCCCCATTGCAGGAAGGCGTGGCTGCCTTCGCCGATGGTGGCGTTGACACCCAGGAACGTCAGGCTGGTCAGCACCAGCGCGATGCCGCCGCCGAGCACGGTGAACATTCCGTAGAACCCGCGCCGATCGACCGGCGCGGATTCGGCGCTCAGCAACGCCGACCCGGCCCATTCGCCGCCGACGGCGAACCCCTGCAGCACCCGCAGCACGATCAGGATCAGCGGGGCCGCCAGGCCGACGGTCGCCGTGCTGGGCACCAGACCCACCGTCACGGTGGACAGCGCCATGATCAGCAGGGTGGCGACCAGGGTTCGCTTGCGGCCCAACCGGTCCCCGAAATGTCCGAAGACGGCCGCGCCGAGCGGTCGGGACAGGAACGCGGTGGCAAAGGTGCCCATTGAGGCGACAGTGGCCATCGTCGGACCCAGGTGCGGGTAGAACACCGTGGGAAACACCAGGGCTGCTGCGGTGCCGTAGATGAAGAAGTCGTAGTACTCGACGGCCGAGCCCACCAGACAGGACAGGGCCACCGCTCGCATCGGGCTGGACGCGGGAGCTGCGGCTTCAAGCGTGGTTGGTGGCACCCTGAAAACGGTAGCGGCCCGCAGGTGCGCGTTTGCCTGGGAAGTGCTGGCAGGATGCTGCGAGCCGGTGCGCTGCGGTCACCACCGCCACCACCGACACCACCGCCGAAGTGGCCTCCGTGCTGTTCCGTCAGCCCTCGTCGATCAACTGCTTTTTGAGCACCTTGCCCAGCGCGTTGCGGGGCAGCGAGTCCACGATCCGCACTTCGCGAGGCCGCTTGTGCGCTGACAGTTGTTGGGCGACATGGTCTATCAGCTCGGCAGGATCGGCCTGGCCTACCACGTAGGCCACGATCCGCTGGCCCAGATCCGCGTCGGGCAGGCCGACCACCGCCACCTCGGCCACGTCGGCGTGTCCGAGCAGCACGGTCTCGATCTCGCCTGCCCCGATGCGGTAACCGCCCGACTTGATCAGGTCGACCGACTCCCGGCCCACGATCCGGTGCATGCCGCCGTCGTCGACGACGGCGACGTCGCCGGTGCGGTACCAGCCGTCCGCGGTGAATGCCTCAGCGGTGGCCTCGGGGCGGTTGAGGTACCCGTCGAACAGGGTGGCGCCCCGAACCTGAAGTTTGCCAACGGTTTCCCCGTCGTGCGGAACCGGATCGCCGTGGTCGTCGACCATCCGGGTCTGCACGCCGGTCAACGGCCACCCGACCCAACCGGGGCGCCGTTCCCCGTCGGCCCGGGTGGACACGGTGATCAACGATTCGGAGGCACCGTAGCGTTCGATGGGCCGGTGCCCGGTCAACGCCTCCAGGCGTTCGAACACCGGCACCGGCAGCGCCGCACTACCGGACACCAAAAGTCGTGCTGCTCTTAGTGATTCGGCTGCCGCAGGCTCGGCCACCAGCCGCGACCAGACCGTCGGCACCCCGAAGTACAGCGACCCGCCCGCGGCCGCGTACCCGTCCGGCGTCGGTTTTCCGGTGTGCACGAAGCGATTCCCGACCCGCAGCGAGCCGAGCAGTCCGAGTACCAGACCGTGGATGTGGTACAGCGGCAGGCCGTGCACGAGCACGTCGTCGGGTGTCCACTGCCAGGCTTCGGCCAGCGCATCCAGATCGGCCGCGATGGCCCGCCTGCTCACCTGCACGCCTTTGGGCAAACCCGTTGTGCCCGAGGTGTATACCACCATCGCCAGCGCATCCGGTGCCGGTTCGGCGTACCGGTGCCAGGACCGCGCATGCAGGCGGACCGGAACGTGTTGCAGGCCATCGGGATCGTCCGGCACCGGACCCAGCCAGGCCTGGGCGCCGGAGTCGGTGAGCATGTGCCGGCGCTCGGCCACGCCGACGTCGGCGGGCACCGGCACCACCGGCACGCCGGCGATGAGGCAGCCGACGATCGCCAGGACCGTGGACGCCGTCGGGACGGCCAGTACTGCGACCATCCGCGCGCCCGCCACCCGCTCGGCGACCGATGTCGCGCCGCCGACCAGGTCGCTGCGGCTGAGCCGGAAGCCGTCGATGCTGACCGCGTCGGGGATGTCGTCGGCGGTGGCGACCGCAGGATTCAGCGAGGTCAGCAGCACGTGAGCGAGGCTACCGGGTCAGCCACGCTCGTCCCAGATCTTCATCAGGGTGGACAGGATCTCCTCGCCGCGGCCCAGGCCGGCGAGGTGGCTCTCCTCGGGCAGGTGGAACAGTTCGGCGTCGGGCAGCCGGGCGACCATGTGCTCGCCGTGCGAGAACGGGATGATGTGGTCGTGGTCGCCGTGCCACCATTTGACCGGTACCTGCACCTCGTCGAGGTGGAATCCCCAGTCCCGCGCAAACAGCATCACGTCGTTGAACGGCGCCGCCAGCTGCCGGCGGCTGCCGTTGAGCAGGTCGTCGAGGAACATCGCCTTGAATTCGGGACGGGTCAGCAGGTGCCGATCGGCCTCAGGCGAAAGCAGCGCGTAGATGTCGAGCGCGGTCGAGGCGACCGGCCGGATGCCCTGGATCAGCATGCTGGCGCCGATCCGCAGCGGGTTGCCACCGAACTTCAGCAGTGGTGCGACCCGCACGCCCAGTGTCATCGCGCCGCCGCTGATGCCGTCGGGACCCTGCGTCGGCGCCACGCCGCCGAGCACCCCGACCGCGACCACCCGGTCAGCCAGCCGCGCGCCACATGCCAGCGAATAGGGTCCGCCCCCGGACAATCCGACGACTGCCATGTGCTCGATGCCCAAGGTGTCGGCGATGGCGCGCAAGTCGCCGGCGAACTCCGAGATGGCTTCGTAGCGGTGCGGCGTCGAGGAGCCGATGCCGGGCCGGTCGATACCGATCAGGCGGATGTCGTGGTGTTCGGCGTAGATGCGGGCCTCGGTCGGGATCTGGCGCCGGGCACCCGGAGTGCCGTGCAGCCAGAACACCGCGCGCCCCTGCGGGGCCCCGAACTCGGCGAAACCGATCTGCCGGTTGTCGCCGACGGCGATGTTCCCCTCGAGTTTCGGACGGTCGATCGCGACGGCCATGCCGAACACCTTTCTATCGGATACGTTAACGCATTGGAAATCTTATCAGTGCAGCTCAGACGACTCGCGCCGGTCCACTTCGGTCCGGTTCCCGCCGGCTCGCTTGGCCCGGTACATCGCCGAATCCGCACTGTCGATGAGACGGTGCACCACATTCTGCACGGTCGCCGACGAGCAGACGCCGGTCGCGATACCGATGCTCACGGTGAAACCGGGGCCTGCCGCATCCGCGGCGAGCGCGGCATGTATCCGACCGGCCACCGCGCGTCCGGCGCTGGAGTCACCGCGCAGCACGATCACGAACTCCTCGCCGCCGATCCGCGCGGCGGCCGTATCCAACGATGCATCGGCGACACCGGCGCGGATGCACTCGGCGATGGTGGTGAGCACCCGGTCCCCGACTTCGTGCCCATGGGTGTCGTTGATCGCCTTGAATCGGTCGACATCCACCGTCAGCACCGTCACCGGTGTCACCGTCGCACCCACCAGGCCGTCCAGACTGTTCTCCAGGCCGCGGCGATTGTTCAGCCGGGTCAACGGATCGTGAAGCGCCGCAACGGCACCGGTGCGCAGCGTCAGCAGATACGCCTGCATCACGACGGGAAATCCCAAGACGATCGGCACGACTATCAGCAGGTTGATGGTGGTGACGTTGCCGGGAAACAGATGCTGGCGCAACGATTCGGCGTAGCACCAACCGATCGACCCCGCCGAGAACATCAGATGCGCTGTCAGCGCCCGCGGCCCGTGCAGGACAACGATGTAAAAGCCGTTGATGGCCAGCACCGTCAAGCCGGGCATGGCCAGGAACGTCTGACTCACGTTGACGACAGTGCCGAGGATGCACAGATTGGAAACGAGGATGAACAGCGCCGAAACCCGCTCGGAGGGGAACGGTCCGAACGCCCACCCGATGCCTGATACCGCCGCCACCGCGACGATGAAATAGCTGACTTCGGGGATCTTCAGGTAGGGGTAGACGGCGGTGAGGATGCTGATGCCGGCGTAGAACACCATCAGGATTCCCATGAACACCTGGTGTAGCCGCAGCAATCCGCGGTTGCGCAGCTGCTGCACCGTCCAGTCGAAACCCGACGGCTGGTTCCACCAGCCGACCACGAAGTCTCTGAACGCCCTGCGCACCGGCCCGACGCCCCCTCTCTGTCCAGGGCAGTCTAGGACGGCATCGGCCCGGCGCTAGGCGTTCAGCACCCGTTCGCCGATGATCCGCTGGTCGCGCAGTTCGGCCAGTGCGTCGTCGGAAAGCCCGAGCGCACGCAGGATTTCGTCGTTGTGCTGACCGAGGGTGGGCGGGGCGGTGCGGTGGTGCCGACCGGGCCCGGGTGTGATCCGGAACGGCCAGCCCGGAAAGCGGCGCGGTCCGGTGACGGGATGCTCGAACCGTTCGTAGAAATCCCGGGCGGCGAGCTGAGCAAACTCGTACATCTGGTCGCCGGTGACCACCTGCTCGGCCGGAATGCCCTGTGCGCGAAGCTGTTCGACGATGACCTGTGCTCGCTGAGTACAGGTCCAGGCGGTGACCAGTTCGTCGAACACATCGTGGTCCAGGGACGGGTCGTCGGGCAGCGACAGCGCCACCCACGTCCCGTCCTGGGTCGGGTAGACCCCTTGCAGGTGGCCGCGCCGCCGATTGCCGGCACGGGGGCACACCACACCGTTGCGCGAGTACTCGATCACCGGTTCGGCGGTCACGCAGGCGGCGACCTCGATCTGGGCGACCTCGATCAGCTGGCCCTGTCCGGTGCGGCGCCGGTGTTCCAGCGCGGCCAGCAAGGCGACCCCGGCGTGCACGCCGACGATCGGATCGGCCGGACCCTGCAGGTTGCACGGCGGCCCGTCGGGGTAGCCGGTCACCGCCGTCATCCCCGACGTCTGCTCGATGTTCAGCGCCCAGCCGACGTAGTCGCGCCACGGCCCGTCCAGTCCGAAGCCGGGCATGCGGACCGCGATCACATCCGGGTTGAGCGCCACCAGCGACTGGTAGTCCAGGCCGAATTGCTCGACCACGCGCGGGGAGAAGTTCTCCACCACGATGTCGGCCTGCGCGGCCAGCCGGTGCGCGATGTCGCGCCCGCGCCGGGTGTTCAGATCCAGGGTGAGGTCGCGCTTGTTGAGGTTGGTGGCCTGCCACAGTGCGCTGCGCTCGTACCAGTCCTCACCCTCGAAGGGATAGGCACCGGAATAGCGGTGGCCGTCGGGACGCTGGATGGACTCGATCTTGACGATGTCGGCGCCGAACGCACCCAGATAGCAGGTGAGGTAGGCGCCGGCCCAGAAGGTACTCAGATCTAGCACGCGCAGTCCCTGGAAAGGGGATTCCGGCGGCGGGGGCGGCGCAGTGGCGCAGTGCGGCGGGGCAGCATCACCGGCGCCCATCCGGAAGGGCGGACCGGGGCGGCGAAATCCGTTGCCCTCGATGAAGAATCCGCGCTCGGCGTACTGCGGCGAATCCAGGATGGTGGCGCCATCGTTGACCGGGGCCGCCGGGATCCGCATCGCCTGGCTCAGTTCGACGAGTTCGGCCACCGTCTGCGCGGCGAGCAACGGCGCTGCCTTGGCGAAGAACTCGGCACGCTCCGGGCCGCCCAGCATGATGGCGATCTGGTGCTCACCGAACTCCGGCAGTCCCAGCATCGCGCACACGTCGAGCCAGTGCTGCCCGGTCAGACAGTTGATACCGACCCACCCGTCGGCTGCGCGCACCACACCAAGCATCGGCGCCGCCCGGACATTCGGTTCCAGCCCAAGGCTTTTCATCCGCTCGGCCATCAGCATCGGATACGGCAGGGTGGACAGCAGCGACTCGAACTCCGAGACGTCGACCTGCCGGAAGCCCGTCGATCGCAACGCGGTCAATGCGGCCATCCCACCGTAGACACCGGCGACGTATTCCGAGATCCGGGCACCGGCCTGCACCGGCGGGCGCTGCGGATCCCGGGTGCTGATCCAACCGGACACCGCCTGCATGGTCAGCGGGGTGGCGATGCGGTCACGCCACGGCCCGGTCTGTCCGAAGGGAGAGATGCTCAGCAACACCAGGTTCGGGTTGATCCGCGCCAGCGTGACGGTGTCCAGGCCCCAGCCCGCCAGCGTGCCGGGTGCGTGGTTCTCCACGAGTACGTGGGTCCGCGCGATCAGGCCTTCGGCGGTCGCCCGGTCACCTGGCTGAGCGAAATCCAGTGTGATGCACTGCTTTCCGGCATTGAGATATTCGAACAGACCACTATGCTGCGGGTCGGGTATCCCGCTGGGGAAAGGCCCCCACCGGCGCAACGGATCACCGTCCGGAGGTTCGATCTTGACGACCTCGGCACCGAGGTCGGCGAGCAACTTGGCGGCGTACGGTCCGGCGATCTCGGTGGCGATTTCGACCACGTGCAGCCCCGACAGGGGCCCGGTCACGCGGGCACGCCGATGGCCATCGACTCCATGTACTGGTGCACCCCGCCGATCCCGCCGCCTTCCCGGCCCAGCCCGCTCAACTTGAATCCGCCGAACGGCGCCGCGCCGGCACCACAACCGTTGACCGCTACCTGTCCGGTCCGGATCCGGCGGGCGACGCCCACCGCCCGCTCCACGTCACCACTCCACACCGCGCCGGAGAGGCCGTAGCGCGAGTTGTTCGCGATCGCGACCGCATCGTCGTCGTCGCGGTAGCGCACCACGCTCAGCACCGGTCCGAACACTTCCTCCTGGGCGATCACCGAATCCGGCTCGACCTCGGTCAGGATCGTCGGCTCGAAGTAGAACCCGACGTCCAAGCCGGCCGGCCGGCCGCCCCCCGTCACCAACCGGGCTCCGCCGTCCAGCGCGCCGGCCACGTGGGCCGCCACCCGGTCGCGTTGCGCGTCGCTGATCAGCGGGCCCATCTGCACCTCGGCGTCGGTCGGGTCACCCACTTCGACCTCCCGGGCCAGTGCCACCAACCGGTCCACGACGTCGTCGTGCAAGGCATCGGGCAGCAGCAGCCTGCTCTGCAGAATGCAGGCCTGCCCGGCGTGCAGTGAGCAACAGTCGAACAGCAGCTGCTGCAACATCTCGTCGGTGACCTCGGTGTCGTCCAGGAGGATGCACGCCGACTTGCCCCCCAGTTCCAGCAGAATCCGCTTGAGGGTGTCGCCCGCGGCCGCCATCACCTGGCGCCCGACCACCGAGCTGCCGGTGAAGCTGACCATGTCGATCCGCGGATCGGTGGTGAGCAGCTTCGCCGCGTCGACGCCGGACGGGGTGACGACGTTGACCACCCCGGGCGGGATGTCGGTGTGCTCATCGATGAGCCGGGCCAGCGCCAGCCCGGCCAGCGGGGTCAGCGGCGAAGGCTTGAGGACGACGGTGTCGCCGGCGGCCAACGCGTGGTTGAGCTTCATCACGTTGAGGCAGTGCGGGAAGTTCCACGGCGTCAGGATCGACACCACACCCAGCGGCTGGTGCCGGAGCAGCGTGGTCCCGGCACCGATCCCGGTCACAGCGTCGTCGGCCAACTGGGTGGCCAGCTGGGCGGCGTGCATGGACATGAACGCCGCCCCGTCGACTTGCATCAGCCGCTCGTTCTGGATGCAGCCCCACTCCTGCTGAGACAGCGCGAAGAAGTCGTCGGCGTGCTTGAGCAGCGCCTCCCCGAGTTGGGTGAGGCACCTCGCCCGGTCTTCGGGTGTCGAACCGGCCCAGGGGCCGTCGTCGAATGCGCGCCGTGCCGCGCCGATCGCATCGCCGACCTGGCCGGTGCTCGCGTCGGGTGCGGTGGCGATGACCTGCTCGGTGGCCGGCGAGATGTCGTCGTAGCGACCGTTCTCCGGTTCGACCCAGCGCCCGTCGATGTAGAGCTGGTAGCTGTCCACGAGCGCCGGTAACACAGCCATCTGCTTCCTCACCCCAGAGATCGATGATGTCGGTCATCTATTCCCCTGGTGTACACCCGCCGAACCCGGGCGTCAATCACTGCACAACTGAATTCTGCGCTGTTTCATGGTGTTGCGGGCGTGTTGACAGCGCGATTACCAGCAGAGTAGACACAATGCACAAGACACTTTCGATAAATGTGTCGGATCGGAGGAACGCCCCGCCGTGCACACCGACATCCCACTGCACTCACCGGAGTTCTATGCCGGCGACCCGTATCCGGCCTACCGGGAGCTGCGTGCGACATCGCCGGTGCATTGGAACGACGTGACCGGATTCTGGGCGCTGCTCAAGTACGAGGACATCCGGTTCGTGTCGAGCAACCCGGCGCTGTTCACTTCCACCAAGGGCATCAGCATTCCGGACCCGGACATGCCGAACCCGGTGCAGGACGGCAACCTCATCTTCACCGATCCGCCGCGGCACCGGCAGATGCGCAAGCTGATCAACGCCGGCTTCACCCGGCGCCGGGTTTCGGTGCTCGAGCCCAAGATCCGCGAGATCGTGCGCGGCATCCTCGACGAGGTCGAACCCGACACGGTGCACGAATTCGCCGAGGAGATCGCCGCCCCGCTGCCCACCCGGATGATCGCCGAGCTGATCGGTGCGCCCGCCGAGGATTGGGAGCAGTTCCGGACCTGGTCGGACGCGGCCACCGGGACCGCCGACCCCGAGATCGAACTCGACGCGTTCGTGGCCATGGGCCAGCTGTTCGAGTACTTCCAGAAGCTGATCGCCGCCCGGCGCGCCGATCCACGCGACGACCTGCTCTCGGTGCTGGCGGCGGCCGAGATCGACGAGCACCGGCTCAGCGACGAGGATCTGCTCAACTTCGCCTTCCTGCTGCTGGTGGCCGGCAACGAGACGACCCGCAACCTGATAGCGCTGGGCACCCTGGCCCTGATCAACCACCCCGACCAGGCCCGCCTGCTGGTCGAGGACCCCACGTCGATTCCGGTCGCAGTGGAAGAGATGCTGCGGTGGAACAGCCCGGTGGTCAGCATGTCGCGGGTGGCGACCGCCGACGTCGACATTCGCGGCCGGCTGATCCGGGCCGGCGACGTGGTGACGATGCTCTACGGGTCGGCCAACCGCGACGAAGACGTATTCGGGGCTGACTCAGAGGACTTCAAGGTCACGCGCCATCCGAATCCGCACATCGCGTTCGGCTGCGGTGAACATTCCTGCATCGGTGCGCAATTGGCGCGGCTGGAGGCGACCGTGCTGTTCGAGGAGTTGCTGCGGCGCTTCCCGCGCCTGGACCTGGTCGGCGACGTCGACCGGATGAAGGCCACGATGGTGCCCGGGGTCAAGCGGATGCCGGTACGGCTGGGGGTCTGAGACATGGATCTCGAATACACCCCGGAACAGCAACGGCTGCGCGCCGAGATGCGTGCCACACTGCAACAGGTGATGACACCCGAACGCGTCGCGGCGATCGGCAAGAACATCGAGGGCGGCCCCGCTGTCCGGGACTGCGTACGCGCGCTGGCAGCGGCCAACCTGCTTGGCGTGGGATGGCCCAAAAAATATGGTGGACAGGGTTTTTCGGCAATCGAGCAGTACATCTTCGGCGAGGAGGCCCGCCGGGCCGGGGCACCGATCCCGTTGGTGACGCTCAATACCGTCGGTCCGACGTTGATGCAGCGCGGCACCGAGGAGCAGAAGCAGAAGTTCCTGCCGGCCATTCTGGACGGCAGCGTCGAATTCGCGATCGGTTACTCCGAACCCGGCGCAGGCAGTGACCTGGCCTCGGTGCGCACCACCGCCGTCCGCGACGGCGACGAATACGTTATCAACGGCCAGAAGATGTTCACCAGTGGCGCGGCCTACGCCGACTACATCTGGCTGGCGGTCCGCACCGATCCGAATGTGAAGAAGCACAAGGGAATCTCGATTCTGATCGTGCCGACGTCGGCGCCGGGTTTCTCCTGGCAGCCGCTGCACACCATGCCGGGCATCTCGACGTTCTACACGTTCTACGACAACGTGCGGGTTCCGGTCAGCGCGCTGGTCGGCGAGGAGAACCAGGGGTGGGAACTGATTACCACCCAGTTGAATTTCGAACGCGCCGCGCTGGGCAACCTGGGCGCACTCGAGCCGTTGTTCGAAAAGACGGTGGCCTGGGCGACCGAGACCGAACTCGACGGTGCCCGCGTCATCGACCAGCCCTGGGTCCAGCTGGCACTGGCCCGGGTCGAAGCTGAGGTCGCTGCCTACAAGCTGGTCAATCTGCGGGTGAACGCCGCGATGACCAAAGGTGTGCTGAACATGGGTGAAGCTTCGGCGGCGAAGGTGTTCGGCACCGAACTCACCCAGCAGGTGGCCCGTCAGCTGCTCGAGGTGCTCGACGGCAACGGAGTGCGCCGCGGCGCGGACGCTCCGCTGCGGGGCGCCCTGGAATCGGCGTACCGGCAGGCCGTGATCAACACGTTCGGCGGCGGCGCCAATGAAATCCAGCGTGACATCATCGCGATGGCGGGACTGCGCATGCCGCGCGCACCTCGTGATCTTCGCGCGGCCGCAGACAAAGGAGGATCGACCTAAGTGACCGACGCAGAAGTGCAAGACAGGGTGCGGGCCCTGGTCGGCAAACCGACCGGCGGCACCGGAAAGCCCTCGGTGGCTCCAGATCCGGTCAATCAGCCGATGATCCGGCACTGGGCCTACGCCATGGACGACCTGAATCCGGTGTACATCGACCCTGATTTCGCGGCGACCTCGCGGTTCGGTGGCATCGTCTCGCCGCCGGTGATGCTGCAGACCTGGACCATGCCCTCGCCGAAGCTGGACGGGATCGGGGACCGCGGGGGCGCGCCCGTCGAAATCAGGAGCAACCCAACGGCTTTCCTGGACGAGGCCGGATACCGCAGTACGGTGGCCACCAATTCCGAATTCGAGATCGAGCGTTATCCGCGGCTGGGCGACCTGATCAGCGCGACGACGGTCTACGAGTCGGTGTCGGAGGAGAAGAAGACGGCGCTGGGCACCGGATTCTTCCTGACCTGGCTGACCACCTATACCAATCAGGACGGCGAAGTGCTTGGGCGACAACGTTTCCGGGTCCTGCGATTCAAGCCGGCCAACTGATGACCACCCGGATGGCGCCCACCATCAGCGCCGACACCGAGTTCTTCTGGAACGGATTGAAGCAGAACAAACTCCTGATCCAGCGCTGCAGCGGCTGTGCGACGCTGCGGCACCCGCCCCGGCCGATGTGCGCGCAGTGCCGCTCGCTGGAGTGGGAGCCGATCGAGGCGTCCGGGCGCGGCACGGTGTACAGCTACGTGATGCCGCACCAGCCGCGCGTCCCGTTCTTCGACTACCCCTACATCGTGGTGTTGGTCGAACTCGAGGAAGGGGTTCGGCTGGTGTCCAACCTGACCGACATCGATCCGGCTGAGGTGGAAGTCGGTATGCCGGTGCAGCTGTACTTCCAGACCTACGACAACGACTTGACGCTGCACCAGTTCCGGCCGAGTCGGTAGCCATGGATTTCACCTTCACCGAAGAGCAGGAAACCATCGCCAAGCTGGCCCGGGAGATCTTTGATCGCCGGGCCACACCGGAACGGCTCACCGAACTGGAGGCCGGTGACACGCGCTACGACGAGGCCCTGTGGAAGGAACTCGCCACCGTCGACCTGCTCGGGACCGCACTGCCGGAATCGTTCGGCGGCAACGGTGGTGGCTTCGTGGAACTCGGCGTGCTGCTGGCCGAAGTCGGGTGGGCGGTGGCCCCGGTGCCGGCCTACCCGACGCTGGTGCTGGGCGCCGACCCGATCGCCCGGCACGGCAATCCCGGCCAACAGCACCGTTTCCTGCCCGATGTCATTGCCGGGCAACGCATCCTGACGGCCGGCCTGGCCGAGCCCGGCCGGTCCGACCCGACACGTCCGGCCACCACCGCCCGCCGCGACGGCGCGACCTGGCGCCTGGACGGGGCCAAAGAACTGGTGCCGGCTGCGCAACTGGCCGACACGGTGCTGATTCCGGCAGCGGTCGACGACGGGAACGTCGCGGTGTTCCTGGTGGCGACAGACGCACCCGGGGTCGAGGTCCGGGCGGTGCCGACCACCGATCGCGAACCGCACGCCGACGTACTCCTGGCCGGTGCAACCGTTTCCGACGACGACCGGATCGACGTCGACGTAGCGGCGCTGTACACGCGCGCACTGGTCGCGCTGTGCGCGGTCCAGCTCGGCGTCGCCGACCGGGCCCTGCACATCGCCGCCGAATACACCACCGGGCGGGAACAATTCGGCCGGCCGATCGGCAGCTTCCAAGCCGTGCAACAGCGGATGGCCGACGCCTTCATCGATGTCGAGGCGATCCGCTGGACCACCTGGCATGCGGCGTGGCTGATCGGCGCCGGGCAATCCGCCGACCGGGCGGCCCGCATCGCCAAATTCTGGGCCGCCGACGCCGGGGCCCGGGTCACCGCCACAGCCCAACACGTGCACGGCGGCATCGGGATCGACACCACCTATCCGCTGCACCGCTACTTCCTGTGGGCCAAACACAACGAGCTGACCCTGGGCCCGGCCTCCCAGCAACTTGCCCGCCTCGGCGCGACCTATTCGGAAGGACGCTAGATGACGACCACCGCCAGCCGGACCAGCACGTTGAAGTGGGCTGACATCGAGGTCGGTGACGAGCTCAGTCCCCTCGAAATCCCTGTCGACACCACGAAGATCGTGGCCGGGGCGATCGCCTCACGCGACTTCATGCCCGTGCACCACGACCGCGACTACGCCAAGAAGCAGGGCTCCCCCGACCTGTTCATGAACATCCTGACCACCAACGGGTACTGCGTGCGATTCCTCACCGACTGGGCCGGCCCCGAGGCGATGGTGAAGAACCTCGCGATTCGCCTTGGCGTGCCGTGCTTTCCGGGCTCCAGGCTGAGCTTCACCGGCAGCGTGTCCGCCAAGAACCCCGGCCAGGACGGCGAGAATTTCGTCGAGGTCACCTTCCGCGGCTCCAACAATCTCGGCGATCACGTCTCGGGCACCGCGGTGCTCAGTCTGCTGGACGGGCCGCAGGCATGAGCAGCACGCAACGGGGCACCCTCGCCGGCCACTGTGCAATAGCCGGGATCGGGCAGACCGAGTTCTCCAAGGAGTCCGGCCGCAGCGAGCTCCAATTAGCTTGCGAGGCAGTCAGTGCCGCGCTCGACGACGCCGGTCTGGCGCCGGCCGATGTCGACGGCATGGTCACCTTCACCATGGATTCCAGTGACGAGATCGAGATTGCCCGCAACGTCGGCATCGGCGATCTAAGCTTCTTCAGCCGGGTACACCACGGCGGTGGCGCGGCCGCCGGCACCGTGGTGCACGCCGCGATGGCGGTCGCGACCGGCGTCGCCGACGTGGTGGTGTGCTGGCGGGCCTTCAACGAGCGCTCGGGTTTCCGGTTCGGCGGCAGCGGGCGCACCAGTGCCGAGACGCCGCTGTTCATGGCGCACTATGCGCCGTTCGGTCTGATCACGCCGGCGGCGTGGGTGGCGCTGCACGCCCAGCGCTATATGTCCACCTACGGCGTCACCAACGAGGACTTCGGACGCATCGCCGTCGTCGACCGCGCGCACGCCGCCCGCAACCCCGACGCGTGGTTCTACGAGCGTCCGATCACGCTGGAAGACCATCAGAACTCGCGCTGGATCGTCGAACCCGTGCTGCGCCTGCTGGATTGCTGCCAGGAGAGCGACGGTGGCGTGGCGCTGGTGGTCACCAGCGCCGAGCGGGCGCGCGACCTGCGTCGACCGCCGGCGATCATCGCGGCGGCCGCCCAGGGCGCGGCAGCCAACGGCGAGATGATGACCAGCTACTACCGCGACGACATCACCGGACTCCCGGAGATGGGCGTCGTCGCCGACCGGCTCTGGCGTGACTCCGGGCTCAAACCGGCCGACATCCAAACCGCGTTCATCTACGACCATTTCACGCCGTTCGTGTTCACCCAGCTGGAAGAACTCGGCTTCTGCGGGCGCGGCGAGGCCAAGGACTTCGCCACCGTGGAGCGGCTGTCGCTGGGTGGTGAGTTCCCGATCAACACCAACGGCGGCCTGCTCGGCGAGGCCTACATCCACGGCATGAACGGCATCACCGAAGGTGTCCGGCAGGTCCGCGGCACGTCGTACAACCAGGTCGAGGGTGTCGAGCACGTACTGGTCACCTCGGGCACCGGGGTGCCCACCAGTGGGCTGATCCTCGCCCGGGACGGCTAGCCCGATGACCCAGGCTTCCACTTCCACCGCGACGCGTGACCTCATCCTGGAATCTGCGTATGCCTGCTTCCGCAAGCACGGGCTGTTGAAGGCGACGATCGTCGACATCGCCCGGGAGGCGGGGGTGTCCCGCAGCACCATCTACGAGTATTTCCGCGACAAGGGCGAGATTCTGGAGGCGTGCGCCGAACATGCCTCCGAGCAGTTCTACCGGGAGATGTCCCGGGCGATGGCGCCGGGCAGTTCGCTGGAGGACAAACTCGCCAATGCGGCGGTGTTCGTCACCCAGGCCCGCAGGGCCATCGCCTCTGAGGAGTACTTCGACGAAGATGCGATCAGCCTGCTGCTGACCAAGGACGCCGCGGTGCTGTTGCGGGAATGCATCGACTTCTTCGCGCCCTACCTGTCGGCCGCGAAACTCACCGGTGAGGTCCGCAAAGACCTCGACGTCGAATCGGCCGGCGAATGGTTCGCCCGAATCCTGTTCTCGTTGTTCAGCACTGCCTCACCGATCCGCGATATGGGCGATCCCGCAGTGGTGGCCGAATTCGTCAGCGCGCACGTGGTGCGCGGATTCGCCAGCGACACCACGCGTCGCGGCCCGTTGCGGAGTCGGTGAGCCGAGCCCGGCCGTCGGCGTCACTTTTGCCCGCCGGCAGGGCCGAGGCGCAATAGTTATCCTCACGCTGAACGTAACGGCAAGAGTTGCAGCGGTTTTGCGTCCGGTTAGGCTGCGATCGTGGTCGATCATCCCTCGTCGTATCTGGTGCTGGCTTCCCAGCGCAGCGGGAGCACCCTGCTGGTCGAATCGCTGCGCGCGACCGGGGTGGCCGGCGAACCACAGGAGTTCTTTCAGTACCTGCCCAGCACCAGTCAGTCCCCGCAGCCCCGGCAGTGGTTCGCCGACGTCGACGACGAGTCGATCCTGAGCCTGCTGGATCCGTTGGACGAGGGCAAACCCGACCTCGCACCTGCCGAAATCTGGCGCGACTACATCCGCACGGTGGGCCGCACGCCCAACGGCGTGTGGGGTGGCAAGCTGATGTGGAACCAGACGCCACTACTGCTGGACCGGGCCGCCGCGTTGCCGGACCGCTCCGGCGAGGGGCTGTTGTCGGCTATCCGCGACGTGGTCGGCGAGGATCCGCTGCTCATCCACATTCACCGCCCCGATGTCATCTCGCAGGCCGTGTCGTTCTGGCGTGCGGTGCAGACCCGGGTCTGGCGCGGACGGCCCGACCCGGTCCGCGACGCCCGCGCCACCTATCACGCCGGCGCGATCGCGCACGTCGTCACAATGCTGCGGGCGCAGGAGGAAGGCTGGCAGAACTGGTTCGCCGAGGAAAACGTCAAGCCGATCGAGATCTCCTATCCGGTGTTGTGGCGCAACCTGACTCAGGTAGTGGGCGACATCCTGGAGCAGTTGGGCCTCGATCCCCGGCTGGCACCCGAACCGGTACTGCAGCGCCAAGCCGATCAGCGTTCCGACGACTGGGTGGACCGTTATCGTGCTGACGCCGAAAGAGAAGGACTACCAACATGATTCGTGCCAACCACGATGCACGGCGAAACGGACAGGAGCCGCACCGATGACGACAGCGGTAGAAGCGCGGCGTGTCGACGAGCTGCGACTGCTGGAAGCCGAGGCGGTCCACATCATCCGCGAAGTGGTCGCCGAGCTGGAGCGCCCGGTGTTGCTGTTCTCCGCCGGCAAGGACTCCATCGTGCTGCTTCGGCTGGCGGAGAAGGCATTTCGGCCACTGCCGTTGCCGTTCCCGGTGATGCACGTCGACACCGGGCACAACTTCCCCGAGGTCATCGAGTTCCGGGACCGCCGGGTCACCGGCGAGGGCCACAAGCTGATCGTCGCGTCGGTGCAGGAGTCCATCGACAACGGCCGGGTACCCGATCCCGGCCCGTCGGCTTCCCGCAACCGGGCCCAGACCCGCACCCTGCTCGACGCACTCGAAGCAGGCGGCTTCGACGCGGCGTTCGGCGGCGCCCGCCGCGACGAGGAACGCGCCCGGGCCAAAGAACGGATTCTGAGTTTCCGCGACGAGTTCGGCCAGTGGGATCCGCGCGCGCAGCGTCCGGAGCCGTGGTCGCTCTACAACGGCCGGATCAAGAAGGGCGAACAGGTCCGGGTGTTCCCGCTGAGCAACTGGACAGAACTCGACGTGTGGCGCTACATCGAGCTGGAAGACCTTGAAATACCGTCGATCTACTACGCGCACGAGCGCGAGGTGTTCGCGCGGGACGGCATCCTGCTGGCGGTGTCGGAGTACACCAGCCCGGCCGACGGCGAAGAAGCGAAGAAGGAATGGGTGCGGTACCGCACCGTCGGCGACCTGACCATCACCGGAGCGGTGCGCTCCGAAGCCACCGACATCACCGGTGTGATCACCGAGATCTCGGCGGCCACGGTGTCCGAGCGCGGCGAGACGCGGGCCGATGACCGCACGTCGGCCGCCGCGATGGAGGACCGCAAGCGAGAAGGGTACTTCTGATGACTGTTTCCGAGAAGGCCGAGAAGGCCGAGAAGGTCGACAAGATCGTGCATCCCAAGGGTGTGACGCGTCAGCTGCTGCGGATCACCACCGCGGGTTCGGTGGACGACGGCAAGAGCACCCTGATCGGCCGGCTGCTGCACGACACCGACAGCCTGCCGCTGGACCACCTCGAAGCCGTCACCGACGACGAGGGCGTCGCCGACCTCGCGGCACTGTCCGACGGTCTGCGCGCCGAACGCGAGCAGGGCATCACCATCGACGTCGCGTACCGCTTCTTCTCCACCGAGACCCGCAGCTACATCCTGGCCGACACCCCCGGCCACGAGCGCTACACCCGCAACATGTTCACCGGGGCCTCCAACGCGCACGTCGCGGTCCTGTTGGTGGATGCGCGCGAAGGCGTGCTCCGCCAGACCCGCAGGCACGCGCGGATCGCAAAGTTGTTGGGTATCAAGCATTTTGTCGCGGCGGTGAACAAGATCGACCTGATCGACTTCGACCAGGCTAAGTTCGCCGAGGTGGAGGAGCAACTGAGTCAGGTCGCGGGACGGCTGGGCGAGGTGGACCTCAAGGTGATCCCGCTCGCGGCCAAACACGGCGACAACGTCGTGCACCGTTCCGACCGGACACCCTGGTATGACGGCCCCACGCTGCTGGACTACCTGGAGGGCGTCGAGCTGGCCGCGCCGCAGGCCGAAGCCTCCCGGCTGCGCCTGCCGGTGCAGTGGGTTTCGCGCCCGACCGACCACCAGCGCCGCCGCTACACCGGGCGGCTGGCGGCGGGCACGCTCAGCGTCGGCGACCCGGTGATCTCGCTGCCCGCGGGCACCACGTCGACGGTGACGGCCCTGGACACCCTCGACGACGACCGCAAGACCGCGGTGGCCCCGCTTTCGGTGTCGATCGAACTGGAAGACGATATCGACGTCGGCCGGGGCGACGTCCTGGTCAGCGGGGCCGAGGACGCGGTCCTGCCGGTGCTGGCCCGGGAACTCGACGCCACCGTGTGCTGGTTCATCGACAACCCGCTGCGGGCCGGCGACCGGTTGGCGCTCAAGCAGACCACCCGGACGGTGCGGACCACCGTGCAGGAACTGCACTCGCGCCTGGACCCCGAGACGCTCGACGAGATCGACCAGCCGGTTGAGTTGACACTCAACGACATCGGCACCGTGACGCTGCGGACCAGCTCGATCATCATCGCAGATCCCTACACCGACAACCGCGACAGCGGCGCGTTCATCCTCATCGACGAAACCACCAACGACACCGTCGGCGCCGGCACCATCATCGAGGCCCGGGAGGTCAAGCCGGGCGCCAGCCAGCGCACCGACATCCGTTGGCACCCTTCGGCGTTGGACCGCAAGCACCGTTGGAAGGCGACCGGGCAGCCGGGTGCCACCATCTGGTTCACCGGTCTGCCGGCATCAGGGAAGTCCACCGTCGCGGTGGCCGTGGAACGTGCGCTCGTCGAATCCGGGCGCGTCGCCTACCTGCTCGACGGCGACAACCTGCGCCACGGACTGTCCGACGATCTGGGCTTCTCCCCCGGCGACCGCACCGAAAACATCAGGCGGGTAGGGCATTTGACACGGTTGCTGGCCGACGCCGGCGTGGTGGCCCTCGCCTCGCTGGTGTCGCCGCTCAAATCCGACCGCGAAACCGCCCGCGCCCTCAACGACGCCGCCAAACTGCCGTTCATCGAGGTGCACATCTCCACCTCGCTCGAAGAGTGCGAGAAGCGCGACCCCAAGGGGCTGTATGCGCGGGCGCGCAGCGGCGAACTGAAAGGCCTGACCGGGGTGGATGCCCCCTACGAGCCCCCGGAGAACGCTGACCTGGTGCTCGACACCACCGGCGCCGACATCGACGAGCTCGCCGCCCAGGTGATCAGGCTGCTCGACGAGCGCAGCCCACGCAGCGGCTAGGTAGCGGCGGTGGCGCTGTCCTTGGCATGCGCGGCCGTGTAGACCTCGGCCAGAAACTGCTCCACCGCCACCGCGGCGTGCGCGGCCCGGGCGGAGCCGAAGATGTCGAAAGCATGCTGAGCACAAGGCAATTCGGCGTATACGACCGGCTGGCGGCTGACCTCGCGCAGCCGCGCGACGAAGCTGCGGGCCTGCTCCACCGGGATCAGCGAGTCGTTGACGCCGTGCAACACGAAAAAGGGCGGCGCGTCCTCGGAAACGTGCGTGATGGACGACGCCAGGCGGAACGGTTCGACGATCTCCTTGCGGCCGAGCTTGAACACCCGCTTGGCCATCATCGCGTGCATCATCGGATGTACCGCGTCGTCGCGGGTGAAGTCGTAGAACCCGTAGAACGGCACCGCCGCCTGCACCCGGGTGTCCAATTCTTCGAAGCCCGGCTGAAACAACGGGTAGTTCGGGGTGAGTGCGGCAAGGGAGGACAGGTGCCCGCCGGCCGAACCGCCGGTGATCGCGATCCAGTCCGGGTCGCCGCCGTACTCGGCGATGTGTTCCTTGGTCCAGGCGATGGCGCGCTTGACGTCCGCGATCTGGTCGGGCCAGGTGGACCGCGGGCTGAGCCGGTAGTTGACCGATACGCAGACCCAGCCCAGCTCGGCCAGGTGACTCATCAGCGGATGCGCTTGTCCGCGTTTGTTTCCCACCATCCAGGCGCCGCCATGCACCTGCAGCAGCACCGGGGCTTTGCCGCCACGGTCCAGATCGGGCCGTCGCCAGATGTCGAGGTGGTTGCGCGAACCGTACTCCCCGTAGCTGATGTCGGAGTCGTGCGCGTAATCGCGCCAGATCCGCAGCATGCGGGCCGGGCCGGGTTTCTTCGCCGTCGCACCGTCGGGCGCCGGCCGCTTCCACAGGTCGCCGGACTCGGTGCGGCGGCCGGGACCCAGGCCTTCATCCAGTGCTGCGGTCAGGGGTTCGTCGGCCTGCCGTCCCGCGCGGGCCAGACCCAGCAGGCCCAGCCAGGACGCCGCCGACAGCAGCCAGCTGAACCCGAGCACGCGGGCCGGCAACCCCCGGGACAGCGCGGCCAGCGCCGCGAAGTGTGCGGCCAGCGACGGCAGCGGAAGTTCGGAGGCGAACAGCCCGAAGCCGAACGCATATCCGGCCCCGTACCCGCGCTTGCTCAGCGGCCGGTAGCCGTTGGCGGTGAACACCACCCCGGCCAGAGACACCAGTACCGCTGCGATCCGCTGCACGGCTTTCCTCCCCAATCATCAAGTCCTGTCGAACTTAGAGTCAGCCGGTCTCGCCGGCTGCACCCGCCCCTCCTGCGTCGTGGGTCTCCACGGGCTCCTCGACCACGCTATAGCTGGGGTCGACCATCCACATCGGCCGATTCCCGCTCTGCCGGGCCTTGCCGGTGACGCGCAGCAGTTGGCCGGGCGCAATGTCGTCGCCGCCGCGTCCCGGACGGAACCTGATGCGCACCTCTCCGCTGTCGTCGCCGAGCACGATCCACCGGAACGTCCCGCGGCGCTTGGCGATGTCCTCGACCTCGGTGACCCGGCCCTCGACAGTGGCCCGCTGGCCGGGGATCAGCCCGGCCACCGTGATCACCGAGGACGACGAGGCCGGATGTTCGTAATTCTCCACGCGCCGGTCCTCACCCTGGGAGATCCACGCCTCGAGCTTGTCGATCTCGCGGGCGATGCGCTGTTCGAAGCGCTCGGGGTAGGCATCCTTGATCCGGGACTGCACGTCGTAGGGCACGATGGTGGCCGCCGCGTCGGGGATGAGGCTGACGGCTCGGGCGATCTTGTCCGCGGTGCGGTCGTGCAGCAACCGCCCCAGCAGCGGCGCATAGGTCCGACGCGGCAGCAGCACCGTCACGTTGGTGTCGGGACTTTCTTTGCTCGACTTCGCGACCAGCAGCTGGGCGGCGCGGTTGACGCGCCGGTCCGGACAGTCCACCAACCGCAGCCGGGTGTCGAGTTCGAAGTCTTCCCAACGCTTTCGGAGCTGAGCGGCATGGATCGCGTCGACCATGAAGTGCACCGCGATCAGCTCGTCGGCCCGCAGCCCTTTTCCGTACCGCAGCGCTTCGAGCACGGCCAGGTCGACGGAGTTCACGAAGATGAACACCCGGTGCCGCGCATACTTGACCAGCTCGGGCCGGTCGGTGCGGAACATCTCGAGAATGGCGGCCTCGGCCCGGTATTCACGGTTGAGCCGGATGAGCATGAACACCAGCAGCGGGAAGACGATCACCACCAGCCACGCACCCTCGGTGAACTTGGCGACCGCGAAGATGCCGACCACGACCGTCGACAGGATCCCCGCCGAGAGGTTGATCGCCAACCGACGCCGCCAACCCGGTTCCCGTTCTCGCAGATGGTGTTTGGTCATCCCGTAACCGGCCATCGAGAATCCGGTGAACACGCCGATCGCGTAGAACGGGACCAGCGCGTTGACCGATCCGCCGGTCGTCACCAGCAGCACCACCGAAAGCCCGGTCAGCGCGATGATGCCGTTGGAATACACCAACCGGTGCCCGCGCTTCATCAGCTGCCGGGGCAGGAATCGGTCCTCGGCAACGAAACTGGCCAGTGCCGGGAAGCCGTTGAAACTGGTGTTGGCGCCGGTGAACAGAATGGCCGCCGTCGACGCCTGGACCAGGAAGAAGCACACGTCGCCCACGGCGCCGTGGCCAAATACCGCGCGTCCGATCTGGGAGAGCACCGAAGGGTATTCGGAGAGGTACGGCGTGGCGTGGGTGGCATAGGCGAGGTAGGCGACACCAGCCAGCAGGAAACCCAGGATGCAGGCCATGGCGGTCAGCACCCGACGGGCGTTGCGCCCCTGCGGTTTCTGGAACACCTCGACGGTGTTGGAGATGGCTTCGACACCGGTCAGCGACGAACCGCCGTTGGCGAACGCGCGCAGCAATACCAGGATCGTCGCGCCCATCACCAGACCGTCGCCGTGCTGCACCGGCACCGCTCCGCTCAGATGCTGCGCGTCGTAGGTCGGCAGACCCCAGACGAGATGCCGCACAACGCCGGTCACGATGGTGGCGGCGATCATGAGGATGAACAGATAGGTCGCCGCCGCGAACGGTTTGCCCGCCTCCCGCATGCCGCGCAGATTCAGATAGCAGATCAGCAGGACGACGCCGATGGTGATCTCCAGGCTGAACGGGCCCAGCTTCGGCAATGCCGACACCACGGCCACCGTGCCGGCCGCGGACTGCACCGCCACCGTCACCACATAGTCGATCAGCAGCGCCGCAGCGGACACCTGGGCGACCTTCGGCCCGAAGTTGTCCCGCGCGACGATGTAGGAGCCGCCGGCCCGGGTGTAGGCCATCACCACCTGCCGGTAGGACGCGGCCACCAGCACCAGGATCAACAGGATGACCCCGGTGATCGGCAGCAGCAACGCGAACGCTGCCAGCCCGGCCTGCGGCAGCAGTTCGATCAGGATCTGCTCGGGGCCGTAGGCTGTCGACGAGATCGCATCCGGGGACAGCGCGCCGAGGGCGACGGGATTGGACAACCGCTCGTTGTTCAGCTCCTCGGTGATCAGCGGCTTGCCGAGGAACACCCGTTTGACGATGTCGCTCAACGTCAGCGGGATCCGCAGCTTGCCGACCGAATCGTCTGCCGCATCCGTCACAGGTTGCATTCTGCCGTCCCGGGGACCAGGACCGAAGAGGCGACGCGCCCCGGACGAGCAGGGGAAACTAGCGCAGGCGGGCGACCGCGGCGTCGATGCGCTCGTCGGTGGCGGTCAGCGCGATGCGCACGTGCCCGGCACCGGCGGGACCGTAGAAGTCACCGGGGGCCACCAGGATGCCGCGCTCAGCGAGCCAGGCGACGGTTTCGTGGCATCCCTCTCCCCGGCCGGCCCACAGGTACAACCCGGCTTCGGAGTGGTCGATGGTGAAACCGGCAGCACGCAGCGCCGGCAGCAGCACCGCCCGCCGCTGCGCATACCGCTCCCGCTGAAGCTTCTCGTGGTCGTCGTCGTCCAGGGCGGCCACCATGGCCGCCTGCACCGGGGTCGGCACGATCATCCCGGCGTGTTTGCGCACCGCCAGCAGCTCGGCCACCACCGCGGCGTCCCCGGCGACGAAGCCGGCCCGGTAACCCGCCAGCGACGAAGTCTTCGACAGCGAATGCACCGCGAGCAACCCGGTATGGTCGCCGTCGGACACCGACGGATGCAGCACCGACAGCGGCTCGGCCGCCCAGGCCAGGCCCAGATAACACTCGTCGGAAGCCACCAGCACGCCGCGCTCGCGGGCCCAACCGACCACCTTGCGCAGGTGCTCGACGCCCAGCACCCGGCCCGTCGGGTTACTCGGCGAGTTCAGGTACACCAGCGCCGGGGTCTGCGGGCCCAGCTGGGTCAGCGAATCCGCGCGCACGATCTGCGTCCCGGCCAGCCGCGCACCCACGTCGTAGGTCGGATAGGCGAGCTCGGGCACCACGACAGTGTGCGAGGCGCCTAAGCCGAGCAACGTCGGCAGCCAGGCGATGAGTTCTTTGGTGCCGATCACCGGCAGTACCGCCGATTCGGCGAGGCCGGTGACGCCGTAGCGACGCGCCAATGCCGACACCGCGGCCTGCCGTAGTTGCGGCGTACCGGCGGTGGCGGGGTAACCCGACGCCGAGCTCGCGGCGGCCAGCGCCTCCTGGATCAGCGGCGCGACCGGATCCACCGGCGTGCCGACCGACAGGTCGACGAGGCCATCCGGGTGGGCGGCCGCGACGGCCTTCGGGCCGGCCAGGGTGTCCCACGGGAACTCCGGCAAGGACGCCGACACGGTCTGCCGGCGGTGCACCGGCGCGTTCAGTCCTCGCCCTGCGGAGGCAGATCCTTGACCGCTTGCGGGTCGTTCTCGGTCAGGCCGACCTTGGCCGCACCGCCCGGCGATCCGAGCTCCTCGAAGAAGTCGGCGTTGATCTGCGTGTACTGCCCCCACTGTTCGGGCACGTCGTCTTCGTAGTAAATCGCCTCGACGGGGCAGACCGGTTCGCAGGCACCGCAGTCGACGCATTCATCGGGGTGGATATAGAGCATCCGGGCACCCTCGTAGATGCAGTCGACCGGGCACTCCTCAATGCACGCCTTGTCTTTGATGTCGGTGCAGGGCTGGGCAATCACGTAAGTCACGGACGTCTCCTCAACGTGTCCTCCATGAACATATGGGCTGCATTTCGCCTCACCCAAGGGGCTTCTAGGTGAGCGTTCGGTTACTGATACTAGACGTTGCACATACACCCGGCGAAAGGGCACGCCCGTAGCTGTGTCCAGTCGGTGCCTCGGTGGTCTGTGACAATGGCCGGGTGACCGTTGGGCGAGTGATGCGGTGGTTCAGGACCGCGCCGCGGCAGCCACGCCACCTGCCCGAAGGCGTCGCACCCCGGCGCTGCGTCCAGGTCGCGAAACCGATCCTCCCGGGTTCAGCGGGCGCCCGCCGATGACCCCGTATCCGCACTTGCTGTCCCCGCTGGACCTCGGTTGCACCACCCTGCGCAACCGGGTGGTGATGGGGTCGATGCACACCGGGTTGGAAGACCGAGCCCACCACATCGACCGGTTGGCCGCGTATTTCGCCGAACGCGCCCGCGGCGGCGTCGGATTGATCATCACCGGCGGTTACGCCCCCAACCGCACCGGGTGGCTGCTGCCGTTCGCCGCCGACCTGACCAGCTCGCGCCAGGCCCGACGGCATCGCCGGGTCACCGGCGCAGTGCACGACGAGGGCGGCAAGATCCTGCTGCAGATCTTGCACGCCGGACGCTATGCCTACCACCCGCTTTCGGCGAGCGCGTCGTCAATCAAGGCCCCCATCAACCCGTTTCGCCCACGCGCGCTCACCGGCCGCGGCGTGGAGTCGACTATCGCGGATTTCGTGCGGTGTGCGGAGCTGGCCCGCGAAGCCGGCTATGACGGTGTCGAAATCATGGGCAGCGAAGGCTATCTGGTCAACCAGTTCCTGGCCCCGCGCACCAATGAACGCACCGATTCCTGGGGCGGCTCGCCGGCCAACCGGCGCCGGTTCCCGGTCGAAATCGTGCGGCGCACCCGCGCCGCCGTCGGCGACGACTTCGTCATCTGCTACCGGATGTCGATGGCCGACTATGTCGAAGACGGCCAGAGCTGGGACGAAATCGTCGCGCTGGCAACCGGCGTCGAAGCCGCCGGCGCCACCATCATCAACTCCGGGTTCGGGTGGCACGAGGCGCGGGTGCCGACGATCGTCACCTCGGTGCCCAACAGCGCGTTCGTGGACATCAGCAGCGCCCTGGCCGAACACGTGGGTATTCCGGTGGTTGCGTCCAATCGGATCAACATGCCGCAATCCGCCGAGCAGATCCTGGCCGACACCCAGGTTCAGCTGATTTCAATGGCGCGGCCGCTGCTGGCGGATCCGGAGTGGGTGCGCAAGGCAGCGGCCGACCGGCCCGCAGAGATCAACACCTGCATCGCCTGCAACCAGGCCTGTCTGGACCACGCGTTCGCCCACCAGACGGTGTCCTGCCTGCTCAATCCACGCGCCGGACACGAGACCACATTGGTGCTGGAGCCGGCCCGCCACACCCGCACCGTGGCCGTCGTCGGCGCCGGACCCGCCGGACTGGCCGCCGCGGTCGCCGCTGCCCAGCGCGGACACCGGGTCACGCTGTTCGACGCCAACGAGTTCATCGGCGGCCAGTTCGACCTGGCGCGGCGCATCCCGGGCAAGGAGGAGTTCAGCCACACCATCCGGTACTTCTCGACGATGCTGGCCAAGCTCGGCGTCGAGGTCCGGCTGAGCACCCGGGTGGGCGCCGCAGATCTCGTCGACCACGAGTCTGTCGTCCTGGCCACCGGCGTGACTCCCCACGTGCCGGCCATCCCCGGCATCGACCATCCCAAGGTGCTGACCTACGCCGAGGCCATCACCGGTGTCAAAGCAGTGGGAAAGACGGTGGCCGTCATCGGCGCTGGCGGCATCGGCTTCGACGTCAGCGAACTGCTCACCACCGACCGGTCGCCGACGCTGAACCTCAAAGAGTGGCGGGCCGAATGGGGGGTGGCCGATCCGCAGGAAGCCCGGGGCGCCCTGACTACTCCCCTGCCCGCGCCGGCGGTCCGCCAGGTGTACCTGCTGCAGCGCACGAAGGGCCGGCAGGGTAAGCGGCTGGGCAAGACCACCGGCTGGGTGCACCGCGCGTCGCTGCAGGCCAAGGGCGTGCAGCAACTCTCCGGAGTGAACTACGAGCGGATCAGCGACGACGGCCTGCACATCAGCTTCGGTGCGGACCGGCAGCGCCCGCAGGTGCTCGCGGTGGACCACGTGGTGCTGTGTGCCGGGCAGGAATCGGTGCGCGACCTGGCTGACGACCTGCGCAGCCGCGGCGTGGATCCGCACATCATCGGTGGTGCGGCGGTGGCGGCGGAGTTGGATGCCAAGCGAGCGATCAAACAGGGCACCGAGCTCGCGGCCAGGCTGTGAAAAACCTTTGAAGCCGGCTCATCGAGCACCGTCATCCGGCAGTTTCGCCCTCGGCGAAACTTCCGCCAGTACGGCTCTGACCTGCGGATAGTTACGTTCGGCGGGACTATTGCGATAGAAACTTCGATAAGAGCAAGCCCAGCGAGCCTGGTAGCCTTGACCGAAGACGGCAACCGCTGGGCAGATGTCGTCGCCGTCGTGTCGGCGGTGCAATAGTTGGGGAAGGTGTCCGAAAAATGTTGTCGTTTACTAAAGCAGCTGTGGTTGCCGGGGGCTTGGCAGTGTCGCTGGGTCTTGGCGCAGGGGTCGCGTCGGCAGATCCGCTGGATGCGGCCGTCAACTCGACCTGTAACTACGGGCAGGTCATGGCCGCGCTGAACGCGCAGGACCCGGGTGCCGCCGCGCAGCTCACCGCGTCGCCGATGGCCATGGGCTGGCTGAACTCGTTCCTGGCCTCGCCGCCGGCCAAGCGTCGTTCGATGGCTCAGCAGATTCAGGCCATGCCGGGCGCCGCGCAGTACGTGGGACTCGTCGAGTCCGTCGCAGTCTCCTGCAACAACTACTGAGTAACCTCTGATCCGCGAGCGTAACGCTGCGGGGTCCCTCGAGGATTCCGCCGGCGTTACGCTCGCGGTCTTTCAGGCTGCCAGTGACGCATAGGTCGTCGTGCGCTGACGTGCGGGACGACCAATGCCCTCGGCTATCGCCACCAACTCAGCGACCGTTTTGGCCGAGCCGTGCTCAGAGCCGGCCATCCGGGAGATCGTCTCCTCCATCAGCGTGCCGCCCAGATCGTTGGCGCCGCCGTTGAGCATGGCCTGGGTGCGTTCGACCCCGAGCTTCACCCAACTGGTCTGAATGTGCGAGATGCGACCGTGCAGCATGATCCGCGCCAAGGCGTGCACCGCGCGGTTGTCGCGGTGCGTGGGCCCGGGCCGCGCCGCCCCCGCCAAGTACAGCGGTGAGTTCTGGTGCACGAACGGTAGCGGCACGAATTCGGTGAAACCGCCGGTGCGGTCCTGAATCCCGCGCAGCACGTTGAGGTGGCCTATCCAGTGCTTGGGGCTGTCGACGTGCCCGTACATCATGGTCGACGACGACCGCAGACCCACCTCGTGCGCGGTCGTCACGATCTCGATCCACAACGACGTCGGCAGCTTGCCCTTGGTCAGCACCCAGCGCACCTCGTCGTCCAGGATCTCTGCCGCCGTGCCGGGAATCGTGTCCAACCCGGCCTCGCGCAGACTGATCAACCACTCGCGGATGCTGAGCCCGCTCTTGGTCACCCCGTTGGCGATTTCCATCGGCGAGAACGCGTGCACATGCATCGACGGCACCCGGGCTTTGACCGCGCGCACCAGATCGGCGTAACCGGTCACCGGCAACTCGGGGTCGATGCCGCCCTGCATGCAGATCTCGGTGGCGCCGGCGGCATGCGCCTCCCACGCGCGGTCGGCCACTTCCTCCGCCGACAGCGAGTAGGCGTCGGCGTCACCCTTGCGCTGAGCGAAGGCACAGAACCGGCAGCCCGTGTAGCAGATATTGGTGAAATTGATGTTGCGGTTGACCACGAACGTCACGTCGTCTCCCACCACCTCCCGGCGCAACGAATCCGCCAGCGCGGCAACCGCTTCCAGCGCCGGACCGTCAGCTGTCGCCAATGCCAGGTACTCGGCGTCGGTGCACTCACCCGGAGCGCGCTCCGCCGAACGCAACGCCGCGAGCACGTCGGTGTCCAGGCGCTCTGGCGCTCTGGCGCCCTGCGCGGCCAGCTCGTGCACCCGGGACCGGATGGATTCCCAATCACCGAAAGCACTTTCGAGATCGCTACGGGTCTCGGTGTTACGTCCCTCGGTGTCGATCGCGGCGCCCAGGTCCACCCGGCCGGCCGAGGCCACCTCGTCGGGCTCCTGCCACGGCAGCCCCACCGGGGTGACGTCGCGGGCCAGGCCCGTCGTCGGATCGGCAAGCGCCGCAACGTGTTCGCGCACCCGCGGATCGATCCACGCCGCACCGGCCAGCACATATCGGGGTTGTGCGGTCAGTCGCTGCACCAGGTCATAGCCGGCCTGTTCGGTGACAGCGGCCAGGTCATCCAATGCGGGCCAGGGCCGTTCGGGGTTCACATGGTCAGGCGTCAGCGGCGAGACGCCACCCCAGTCGTCGACGCCGGCGGCCACCAGGGCCAGGCATTCCTCGCGCGACACCAGGTTCGGCGGCGCCTGGATACGCATGCCGGGCCCCAGCACCAGCCGGGCCACCGCCACCGTGGCCAGGTAGTCGTCGATGCCGGCGTCGGGAACCGCGGCCATCGCGGTGTGCTCCTTGGCCCGGAAGTTCTGCACGATCACCTCTTGGACGTGCCCGAACTCCTTGTGCGACTTACGGATCGCATGCAACGTGTCGGCTCGTTCGGCCAGCGTCTCGCCAATGCCCACCAGCAGACCCGTGGTGAACGGGATGGACAGGCGGCCGGCGTCGGTCAGGGCGCGCAACCGCACCGCGGGATCTTTGTCCGGACTGCCGTAGTGCGCAAGTCCTCTGGTTTCGAACAACCGGCGCGATGTCGTCTCCAGCATCATGCCCATCGACGGCGCCACCGGCTTGAGCCGCGACATCTCCGACCAGGTCATGACGCCCGGATTCAGATGCGGCAACAGCCCGGTCTCCTCCAGCACCCGGATCGCCATCGCGCGCACGTACGACAGGGTGGCGTCGTAGCCGCGTTCGGTCAGCCACTGCCGCGCCTCGGGCCAGCGGTCCTCCGGGCGGTCACCGAGGGTGAACAGCGCTTCCTTGCAGCCGAGCGCCGCGCCGCGCCGCGCCACGTCCAGAATCTCGTCGGGCTCCATGTACAAGCCCGCCCCCTGGGCGCGCAGCCGCCCCGGCACGGTGACGAACGTGCAGTAGTGGCAGTTGTCCCGGCACAGGTGGGTGACCGGAATGAAAACCTTGCGCGAATAGCTGATCGGCAACCGGCCGGACGGCCCGCGCCGGCCCGCCGACTCCAGGCCGGCGTCGCGAACCCGGGCCGCGCTCGCGCACAGGTCGGCGAGGTCGTCGCCACGAGCGGTCATCGCGACCGCCGCCTCGTCGACGTTCAGGGCGACGCCGTCCCGGGCGCGCCGCAGCACCCGACGCAACGCCGAGCTGCTGGCTCTGGGCGGGACTACAGGATTGGGCAGAGCCGTGGGCTCCGGAAGGTCCGGATTCAGGGGCACGTTGGTGTAACTTCCCCGCGCGACGATTTCATCCGCACGACTCTTTCTGCGGGAAACCTGAGCATCCCTGGCGCCATACGCGCAACAGTAGCCGCAGGCCGGCCGCTCGATTCGCCGGGTTGTTCGGCCAGATGGGACAATAGTTGTCACCGACAGCGATACGATCACAGGTGGGCACCGCGCGGAAGCAGCCCCGCAAGGTAGCCGCACCGATCTCGAGTAAAGGTGAATGGGATGTCGTCGTACATGCGCGCGGCGCCGGAGGCGCTCAAGGCGGCCGCGTCCAATATCGCCGGCATCGGCACCGAGATCAGCTCGGCCAACGCAGCCGCGGCGCTGCCCACCACCGGCGTGGTGGCCGCCGCCGCCGATCAGGTCTCGGCCCAGGTCGCCGCCCTGTTCTCCTCGCACGCGCAGGGATACCAACAGCTCAGCGCTGAGGTGACGGCGTTTCACGAAAAGTTCGTGCAGGTGTTGGGAGCGGGGGCGAACGCCTACTCCAACGCCGAGTCCAGCGCGGCGCGGACCCTGCTGAACGCGGTGAACGCGCCGGCCCAGCAATTGTTGGGACAACCGCTCGCCGCGGTGGAAAGCCTGGCCGGCCAGGCCGCGACCCGGGTGCAGAGCGTGCTGTCCGCCCTCCCGGGCGCCGGCGCCGCCAACCTGTTCGGCGCGCTGGGGTTGGCGCCGACCGGCGGCCTCGGCGCCCTGACCACCGGGCTGCTGGGACCTGCCGCGGCAGCGCCCGCTGCCGTCCTCCCGGTCTCGTGGGCCACCGCGATCGAGAACCTGTACCTGGAGGTCGAGCCGTGGGTGGCCTACGGTTTCGACCTGGCCTCCTACGCGGTGGGCTGGTTGCCGTGGATCGGCATCCTGGGGCCGCAGATCAACTTCTTCTATTACCTGTTCGAGCCGATAGTGCAGAGCGGGCTGTTCAACATCCTCGACTGGCTCAGCGGCACGGTCAGCTTCAGTCAGGGTCTGAGCAATTTCTGGTCGGCCACCACGTCGTCGATCAGCCAGTTCATCAACACCGAGATCAACTGGTTCTGGAGCTTCTTCCCGCCGCTGCCGCCGCTGCCGCCGTTCCCCTGAGCCACGCTTTCAGTGGCGGCGCCGCCACAACATCCACACCGGGGGTGCCACCCCGAACACGATCAACAGCAGCGCCGCGTAGGCCATCACGCCCTGTCCGCCCAGGACGATGTCGCCACCCGGTCCGCCCAGACTCAGCACCGCAACCGTCAACAGCCAGGTCCACAGCGGCAAAGCGGCCAGCCGCGGCGACGTAGTCCACCGCGCCGCAGCCCACACCAGCGCACCGTTGAGCAGTCCGCTCAGCACAGCGCTCAGTGGGAATGGGACAGAGCCGATGTAAAAGGGCAGCAGGAGCGCCCCGGCCAGGGCTGACAACACACCGTCGACGGCCAGCAGCGCCAACACGACAAACCGGATCGCCGGATCCGTCGCGCCCACCTCTTCGATCGAGGTGGCGCGTGGCTTGGTATCGGTCAGGTTGGGACGCTGTCGATCTGCGAGACGATCGATCCCAGCACCCACTGCAGGCTGTCGAGGCGGTCCTGCCAGTGCTGCAAGTTGGGGTCCAGGTCGGGGTCCATGTGAGTTTCCTCCGGTAAGACTCTCAAGGCTGCCTTATTAAAGCCTACGTGCCCGGGCCGTTGAAGCCCAGCCCGGCCAGCAGATCCGTCTCCCAACCGCGCTCGTCGCGGCCACCCGCCGCGCCGTCAATAAGGACGTAGTGTTCGGCTGCCATGATGGGCAGCGCCAGGTTGTTCGACAGTGCACAGGCCCGGCCGGTGGGGCCCACCGTCACCTGCGTGGCGTGAGCGGTGAGCGCGGCGGCCTTGGCGGCCTGCGCGTCCGCGTCGGCCTCGACGACGGCGGTGACGCTCTCGTCGGGGAAACCGAACGGAGTGTCCAGCGGCGGCAGCACCCAGTCGGGGCGCAGATCGTCAGGGACCAGCGAGCGCAGTTCAGCCGCCACCGCCGCACGCGCCAGCACGGTCCAGTAGAACTTCGGCACGCTCCACGGGTCACCGGACCCGTCCGGCTTGCCGGCCTGGGCCACGGCGGCGGTACACACCGCGTGGGTACGAATGTGGTCGGGGTGTCCGTACCCGCCGTCGGGGTCGTAGGTGACGACGACGTGTGGTCGCAGCTCGCGGATCAAGGCGACCAGCTCACCTACTGCCGCCACTTCGTCGGCGTCGACGAACCTTGGGACGGTGCGGTAGCCACCGCGCGGCTCGGTGCCGGCCATGCCCGAATCGCGCCAACGTCCGGCGCCACCCAGGTAGATGGGGTCGCCGACGCCCAACGCGGCCAGGGCTTGCCGTAGTTCGCCGATGCGGTAGCCGCCGAGCTGGTCCGCGCGGTCGGCGGCCAGTTGCGCCCAGCGGTCGCCGATGACCTCGCCCTCTTCACCGAGGGTGCACGTGACGACGTGGACCTGCGCACCGCGGGCGGTGTAGTGCGCAATGGTCGCGCCGTTGCTGAGGCTCTCGTCGTCGGGATGCGCATGCACGAACAGCAGCCGCGGCTTGGACATGGACGAACCCTACCGCCGTCGGGGAAATCGCCCCGCTGCCGCCGAGAGCCCACCCGGCTGCGGCCCCGCTGCCGCCGAACGTCACGCAGCTGCGGCCCCTTTGCCGCCGAACGTCACGCCAGCGTGACGCTGGACGCCGAACGTCACGCCAGCGTGACACTGGACGCCGGCGCCCACCCAGCTACGGCCCCTCTGCCGCCGAACGTCACGCAGCTGCGGCCCCTCTGCCGCCGAACGTCACGCCAGCGTGACGCTGGACGCCGAACGTCACGCCAGCGTGACACTGGACGCCGAACGTCACGCCAGCGTGACGCTGGACGCCGGCGCCCACCCAGCTACGGCCCCTCTGCCGCCGAACGTCACGCAGCTGCGGCCCCTCTGCCGCCGAACGTCACGCCAGCGTGACGCTGGACGCCGAACGTCACGCCAGCGTGACGCTGGACGCTGGCGCCCACCCAGCTGCGGCCCCGCTGCCGCCGAACGTCACGCCAGCGTGACGCTGGACGCTGGCGCCCACCCAGCTGCGGCCCCGCTGCCGCCGAACGTCACGGCCAGCGTGACGCTGGACGCCGAACGTCACCCCAGCGTGACGCTGGACGCTGGCGCCCACCCAGCTGCGGCCCCCGTAAACGACCAGTAGGAACGCCAACGGCTACTATCGTCAGATGTCGCAGGTGAGCCACACTGTCGGCCGGAGCCGCCGGCGCGGCGAAGTACTCGAGCGTGCGCTCTACGCCGCGACGGTGGCCGAACTGGCCGCTGTTGGATACGGCGGCCTGACGATGGAGGGCATAGCTGCGCGGGCCCACACCGGCAAGGCGGCGCTGTACCGGCGCTGGACCAGCAAGCACGACCTGGTGCAGGCCGCGCTGATCCACACCGTGCCGCCACTGCCCGAGCCGAGACCCGGGCAGTCGGCCCGGGAGAACCTGCTGACGGTCTGCACGGCGCACAGCGACGTGCTGGCCGGCAAGACCGACTTTCCCGGCCTGCAGATCATCAGCCAGCTCATCCACGAACCCGAGTTGCGCGCGATCTTCGCCGACGCCGTGGTGGCGCCCCGCATGAAGATCATCGAGTCGATCTTGCAGACCGCGGTCCGCGACGGCGAACTGGATCCCGCCACCCTGACCCCGTTGACCGTGCGGATCGGCCCCGCCTTGATCAACCACCACTTCATGCTGACCGCCACGCCACCAACGCGGCGCGAGTTGGCGCTGATCGTGGATACCGTGATACCGCCCAAACCCGTTGCAGCGCAGGCGGATTAGGCGCTGAACGGCTCGGTGACCAGCCCGACGAAGTTGAGGCCGGCCGCCAGACCCTGACCGAAAGCTCCTGCAACGCCGCCGATTTGGCCGCCGTTGTAGGACTGCGCCCCGGTACCCTGCAACAGGGTGGACGTGAAGTTCGCCGGCTCCTCGACACCGAAGAACAGGTTCACCGCCTGCTCACCGGTACCCAGCAATAGGTTCCCGGCGTTGAAGCTACGGTTGAGCACCCCGTTGAAGGCGCTGTCGGTGCCGAAGAGTTGCTGCTCGAACGCCACCTCGTTGGCCACCAGCGCCTGATTGAAAGCGATCTCGTTGGCCAACAGGTTCGAGGTGAACCCGATGTGCGACGCCTCCAACTGTCCGAACGGGATCGACGGGATCCCCGCTATGGCCACCGTGGGCGCCAGACCCAGCACATTGGCCGGGACCGTCAAGCCTTGATAAAAGGCGCCGGCCAAACCGCCGACCTGCCCACCATTGAATGGTTGTGCGCCGCTACCCAGCAGCAGGCTGGAGGTGAAACCGGCCGGCTCGGGTGCACCGAAGAACAGGTTCACCGCCTGCTCTCCAGTACCCACCAACAGATTGCCGACGTTGAAGCTGCGGTTCAGCACTCCGTTGAGTGCGCTGTCGGTGCCGAAGATCTGGCGCTCCAGCGCCACCTCGCTGGTCACCAGCGCTTTGTTGAACGCCAGCTCGTTGGCTACCAGGTTGGTGTTGAAACCGATGTGCAGCTGCTCCAGCTGCTGCAGCGGCCTCGCGGCCGCGGCATTCGCGGCCGCCTGCAGCGGAGTGGCGTTGGCCGCCTCCGCACCGGCGTAGGCATTCGCGCCGGCCCGCAACACCTGCACAAACTGGTCGTGGAACTGCGTGGCCTGGGCACTGAGTTGCTGGAACGCCCGCCCGTGCGAATCGAACAATCCCGCGATCGCCGCTGAAATCTCGTCGGCGCCGGCGGGTAGCACCCCCGTCGTCGCCCCCGCGACCGCCGAACTGGCCGCCCCGACCGCCGAACCGATACCGGCTAGATCGGTGGCCGCAGCCGCCACGAATTCCGGCACCGCCGCTACAAATGACATCGCACACCCCCGTTAGCGCCACTGCAGCCTCCCCGACTGCACATGTGGCTATCGACAATGAGCGAATGCTAGCGATATCCGTGGCGCCGCACCGGGGTTTTCTCTGAATTGCATTGGAAAATCCGGTGCAGCCCGCTGAGCAGCTGAGATCGCTACGTGCCGACGGAACCGCCGACGCTCACGCCGCCCGACAGGGCGGTGGACAGCTGGGTGAGCAACGCCGGCAATCCGCCGGTGAGCGTCAACTGAATCGGGAAGCCGAGCAGGCTGAGCAGCGCCGCGTCGAACAGCCACTTCTGTTCGAAGGCGCCGAGCAGGCCGCCGGTCTCCAACCCGCCGAAGACGTCGGCCTCGCCACCGAGTTGCAGGTCGCCGACGAATCCGCCGCCTACCGGCGCGCCGAGCAGCACATTGATGGTCTGCTGCCCCGCCCCGATCGTGAAGTTGATCATGTTCCCGAAGTTGTTCAGCGCGCCGTTCAGCGGACTGGCGGTGCCGAACAGGCCGACCTGCAACGCGATCTGGTTGGCCACCAGGTTCTGATTGAACTCCAGCTGGCTGGTGAGCAGGTTGGTGGCCAGGTCTGCCCGGAAGGCGCCGAACTGCTGCACCAGCGACGCATCGCCGCCCAAGGCCGCGTTGAGCAGCAACAGCTGGTCCACGATCCCGGTCAGGCCGCCGGTCGGGGTGATGCCCGGTACCGCGCCGCCGATGAGCAGGCTGCCAATGAAGTCGTAAGGCATCTCCGCACCCAGCAGCACGTTGACGGTTTGTTCTCCGGTGCCCAGCACCAGGTTGAACGCGTTGAAGCCGTTGCTGATGGCGCCGTTGAAGGCGAACTCGCTGCCGAACAGGGCCCGCTGCAGAGCGATTTCGCTGGAGACCAGGGCCTGGTTGAACGCCAGCTGCCCGTTGACAAAGCTGGCCAGCAAGCCGGTCTGGATCAGACCCGCCTGCGTCAGAGCCAAACTCGGCGCGCCGGCCGCGAGGTTCACCAGCGCGGCCACGCCGGAGAAGTCGCCGTTGACCGCCCCGGTGAAGGCAGCGTTGACCTGGGCGCCCAGCCCCGACAGCGCACCGTTGAAGTTGGCCGTCAACGCCGGCAGATCCAGCCCGAACGAGCCCACCAGGGCGGGCAGGCCGACATTGAAGCCACCGCCCAGGCCGGCCAGTGCGGCATTGAAATCGCCGACCAGCCTGGCTCCGGTCTGGCTCAGCACAGACAGATCCGGCAATCCGAGGTTTCCGGACAACGCCCCGGTCAGGGCGGCGTTCAGTTGCGCGTTCAGACCCGAGAGCCCGGCGTTGAGGCTGGCCGCCAGGCCGGTGAGATTGAACGGGAATCCACCCGGCAGGGCGGGAAGTACCAAACCGAAGTTCAGCGCCGGCAGCCCGGCGATGAAGTCGCTGAACAATGCGGCGCCGGTCTGCGTCAGGGCCGAGAAGTCGGGCAGGCCGACACCGAAGTTGCCCGACAGGGCTGCGTTCAGCGCCGCGTTGAACCCGGCACCCAACCCGGAGAGCTGTCCGCTGACGTTCGCCGCCAGGGCAGGCAGGTTCACCCCGAAGCTGCCTGCCAGCGCCGAAAAGTCAGGCAGCCCCCCGGCAAAGGCCCCGGTGAGCGCCGTACCCAACTGGGCGCCCAACGAGCTGCCGGTCTGAATCAGACCGTTCAGACCCGCGATCCCCGAATTCAATTGCGCGATCACCGAATTGCCCGTCTGCACCAGTGCGGAAAGGTCCGGCAGACCCGCGCTGAGGTTCCCCGAGAGGGCGGCATTGAGTTGAGCGCCGAGGGCGGACAGGTTGCCGCCGAAGGCACCCGACAACCCGCCGAATCCGACGTTTCCGGTGCCGTTGACCGCCAGGCTGGCGTTGAAGTTAGCCGGAACCTGCGCTCCCACAAGAAGATTCAGGCCTTGCTGACCCGCCCCCACAACGGAGTTGAATGCGTTGAAGCCAGCGTTGACCGCTCCGCCCAGTGCGTTGTCGGTACCGAAAATCAGTTGCTGCAAACCGAGCTCGGCGCCCACCAACGATTGGTTGAACCCGATTTCGGCGTTGACCAGGTTGGTGGTGAACGCGGCGTGCGCCTGAGCGAACACGTCCAGCGGCGCGGCCGGCGCGGCCAATAAACCGGCCAGCGCCTGCGCGGCGCCGGCTTCGGCGGTCGCGTATGCGCTCGCCCCCGCGGCCACCGTCTGGACGAACCGCCCGTAGGACTGGGCCACTTGTGCGCTGAGCTCCTGGTAGCCCACCGCATTCTGGGAGAAGAGCGCCGCTATCGCCACCGATATCTCATCCTCGGCGGCGGACAGCAGCGCGGTGGTTGATCCCGCCGCGGCTGTATTGGCGGCGCCCAGCGCCGAGCCAATTCCTTCCAACTGCGACGCGAACGAGGCAACTATTTGTGGCTCGACAAAGACAGATGACATGGTGACCCCTCACCTAGCAAGACGCTGGTTGACCCCAACTCGCCATGTTGCCCCCGACGGCACCCGGGCGAACGTATCGCGGGTGTTGACCGCTCGAGCGAAATCCAAACCATATTTTTCGTAACAATTTGGCACGAGCGCAATTAGCCGCCGAAAGCCCCGGCCAAAGGGCCGTGTGGAGGTTGATTTCCGCTGGTGAGGGCCGTCAGGGGCCGGTCTTCACCCACTGGCCGGCGTCCCCGACGATGCCCACCGGGACCGCTCCGGTCAGGCTGACGTTCTGCACGCTCGGTCCCGCCCCGACGATCGTGGTGTCCTGCAGGATCGGCAGCACCGTCGACATGTTCCACAGCCGAGGTTCGACGGCGGTGATCACGTCGTTGATGTTCTTGCTGCCGTTGAGGGCGGCGTCGATGTTGGACTCGAGGCTGGGATCGCAGGTTCCGGTGAGGTTGGACGGCGCCTTGACCAGCGCTCCCGGCTCCGGTGGGCGGCTGGAGGTCGTCGGTACCGGGGTCGTGGCCGGTCCGGCCGACGGGCTGGACGTCGTCGAGCCGGCCGGGCTGGTCGTCGACGCGATCGGCGGTGAGACCTGGGTCGCCTGCAGCGCGGCACAGCCGAACCGGGAGGCCAGCGACGCGGCGAGGTTTCCGCCGGCCTGATGCCAGCCGACCAGCGCGTCCACCTGGTGGTTGGTCAGGGCTTCGCGGTACAGCGTCACCGGATCCAGCGCCAGCACGCTGGCGGCGATGCCGACATTGCGCAGCTGGTCGGCAGCGGTGTTCGCGACTGCCACTGAGGTCGGGTCGTTGACCGCCACCCCGATCACCAGCGACAACTGCTTGCCGTCCTTGCTGATCCGGCCGTGAATGCCCTCCGATGGTCCGGTACTCACCGCAGCGCTGGGCGGCGTAGCGGATGCGGTCGTGGTGTCGACCTGGAAACCGGCGGCCTCCAACAGACCCAGCGCCGCGACCCTGCTCATCGCCGCGGGCGCCGTCGGGACATAGCCCGGGTCACTGGGCGAACGGATCAGAGCCTGGTCCAGGGTGACGGTGTTGTCACTGCCGGCCCCCACCGCCGCGAGCAGGTCGACGCCCAGCAGCCCCAGCACTGCTCTGCGGACCTGCACGTCGGCCAGCTTCGGTTCGTTCGCGCGCAGCGTCAGCTGCATGACGCGCGGTGTCACAATGCGCGCGGTCCGCACGTCGGGAATCGCCGACAGCTGGGCGAACGCAGCCGAACCACCGTGTACCTGGGCCACCTGGGTATCGCCGTTGCGCACCGAATCGGCCAACGCGGCCGGCGCCCCGGCGCGGCGGAACTGGATCAAGGCGGGCTTGGCGGGGGCACCCCAGTACCGGTCGTTGCGCGCAATCAGGATCTCGTCGCGCTGCGGGTCGATGTTCTCCACCCGGAACTGGCCGCCCGTCACCGGCAGCGCACGGGCCAGCCCGGAGGCAAACCCGCCCGGCACGTCCTTGACGATGTGCGCCGGCAGCAGGTTGTTGAACAACTCCCGCCACGCCGGGTAGGGCTGGGCGAAGGTGACGACGGCCTGCTTACCGCCCTCGAGCGACTGCACCGACGTGATCAGGTCATACCCGGCCGGGTCGACCACTCCGGGCTGGCTGACCATTTGGCGCCACAGGTACCAGAAGTCGTCCGCGGCGATCGGCGCATTGTCGGTCCATTGCGCCTCGGGACGGATCTTGTAGGAGACGGTGAACGGGTTTTCGCTGGTCACTTCGGCGGACACCAGCAGGGTTGGATCCATTTCCCAGCGCGATCCCGTTGCGGCATTCGGGTCGGGCACCGGCCGGAAGGCGCTGGGCAGCACCAGCGCGCTGATCGCGGCGTTCACCGGGGACAGATCTGAGAGCAGATGCGGATTGAACCCGGCGCCGATCGAGTCGATGCCCATGATGATCTGGGTCGGGTGCTGCGGAGGGGGCGGCGTGTTGCGTGGGGTATCGGTGCTCTGCGGCGCCGGCGGCGGACTCACCGTGCAACCTGAGAGCACCAGACCGATCGCGGCCACCAGCACGCCGAGCACCACCAGGACGTAGCGGGCTCGGTGCAGCACGCCCCACAGCGTATCGAGCAGCACCCGATTTAACCCCGAGCCTTCGCGCGCGACCGCGAGCGGGCCCGGGATGTCGCATCCAGTTCTACTTTGCGGACCCGGACGATTTCCGGGGTCACCTCGACGCATTCGTCGGCCGCACAGAATTCCATGGCCTGTTCCAGGTCGAGTTCCAGCGGCCTGGCCAGTGTCTCCATCACGTCGGCGGTCGAGGAACGCATGTTCGTCAACTTCTTCTCGCGGGTGACGTTGACGTCGAGATCCTCAGCGCGCGGATTGATCCCGACGACCATGCCTTCGTAGGTGTCCTGGCCCGGTTCGACGAAGAACTGGCCGCGGTCGGCGAGTTGCAGCATGGCGAACGGGGTGATGGTGCCGGTGCGGTCGGAGACCAGCGACCCGGTGTGCCGCGCGCGGATCTCGCCGGCCCAGGGCCGGTACCCGTCGAACACGGCGTTGGCGATGCCGGTGCCGCGGGTCAGGGTCAGGAAGTCGGTGCGGAAGCCGATCAGACCCCGGCTGGGCACGATGAAGTCCATCCGGACCCAACCGGCGGCGTGGTTCTTCATCTCCTCCATCCGGCCTTTGCGCCCGGCCATCAGTTGGGTGATGGCGCCGACGAATTCTTCGGGACAGTCGATGGTCATCGCCTCGAACGGCTCGTGCAGCTTGCCGTCGATGGTGCGCGTCACTACCTGGGGCTTGCCGACGGTGAGCTCGAAACCCTCCCGGCGCATCTGCTCGACCAGAACCGCCAACGCCAGCTCACCGCGGCCCTGCACTTCCCAGGCGTCGGGCCGGCCGATGTCGACCACCCGGATGGAGACGTTGCCGACGAGTTCGGCGTCCAGGCGGTTGCGGACCATGCGGGCGGTCAGCTTGTGCCCGGAGACCTTGCCGGCCAGTGGCGAGGTGTTGGTGCCGATGGTGACCGAGATCGCCGGTTCGTCGACGGTGATGCGCGGCAACGCGTGCGCGTGGTCGGGGTCGGGGTCGGCCAGCGTGTCGCCGATCATGATCTCGGGCAGCCCGGCAACGGCGACGATGTCCCCGGCCACCGCCTCGCTGGTGGCGCTGCGCTCGACGCCCTCGGTGGCCAGCAGTTCGGTGATCTTCGCGTTGGTGATGACCGGCAGTCCGTCCACCTCGCGCATCCACGCCACCTGCTGGCCCTTGCGCAGCTTGCCGTTGTAGATGCGCACCAGCGCGAGCCGGCCCAGGAAGGCTGACGCGTCCAGGTTGGTGACCAGGGCCTGCAGCGGCGCCTCGGGGTCACCGGTCGGAGCGGGGACGTGTTTCTCGAGGACTTCGAACAGCGGATCCAGGTTGGTGCCGTCCGGAACCTGTCCGTCCAGGGGTTGGGTGGTACTGACGACCCCGGCCCGCCCCGATGCGTACAGCGTCGGCAAACCCAGCGCATGTTCGGCGGCGGCGGCGGCCTCGTCGTCGAGGTCGGTGGCGACATCGAGCAGCAGGTCGTGGCTGGCTTCGACCACTTCGGCGATGCGCGCGTCCGGCCGGTCGGTCTTGTTGACGACGAGGATCACCGGCAGATGCGCGGCCAGCGCCTTACGTAGCACGAACCGCGTCTGCGGCAACGGCCCCTCGGACGCGTCGACCAGCAGCAACACCCCGTCCACCATGGACAGTCCGCGTTCCACCTCGCCACCGAAGTCGGCGTGACCGGGGGTGTCGATGACATTGATTACGGTGACCGTCCCATCCGGACCGTGGCGGTGCACGGCAGTGTTCTTGGCCAGGATGGTGATGCCTTTTTCCTTCTCCAGGTCACCGCTGTCCATGATGCGTTCCTGGGTGTCGTCGCCGCGGTGGGTCAGTGCGCCGGACTGCCGCAGCATCGCATCGACCAGGGTGGTTTTGCCGTGGTCGACGTGAGCGACGATGGCGACGTTACGGAATGGCACGTCGGTGATTGTGGCAGCGGGGCTCGCGGATAGCGAACTGGGTTAGGCCTGGATGGGCTGATTGTCAGCCGATTCACTCTGCGGCCAAGGCGGAGAAGTGCGAGTTCAAGACGCCCCCAGCGCAGAATCAGCGCTGGGAAAGAGGTCGCGGGTCAGAGCGCGCGGGCCAAGTCGGCCAGCCAGGCGCGGTCGGCCGGCACCCAGTCGACGTCGGGCAACTCATCGGCGGTCACCCACCGCAGCGCCTGGTGGTCGTGGGCGCGCGGTTCGCCACCGAGCAGCCGGACCCGGTAGGCCCGCAGCGTCGTCGCCGCATTCACGGTGATGTCTTCGCCCAGGCGCTCGACGACTGCCACGTCGACCCCGAGTTCCTCACTCAACTCGCGCACCAGCGCATCGGGCTCGGTCTCGCCGGGTGCCACCTTGCCGCCGGGCAGTTCCCAGCGTCCCGCCAACTCCGGTGGTCGATTGCGCTGCGCCACCAGCAGAGTCGCGTCGCGGATCAGGGCTCCCGCTACGACGATCTGGTTTGGCATGGGCAGTGAGGGTATACCTACGAGCCATGGCTGTGTTATCCGACGAGCAAGTAGACGCCGCACTTCCCGACCTCAACGGCTGGGAACGGGTCGACGGCACCATCCGGCGGGCCGTGAAGTTCCCGAAGTTCCTGGACGGTATCGACGCGGTACGCCGGGTGGGCGAGCACGCGGAAGCCAAGGACCATCACCCGGATATCGACATCCGTTGGACGACAGTCACTTTCGCCCTGGTGACGCACGCCGAGAACGGCATCACCCAGCACGACATCGACATGGCGCGCGATATCGACGGGATCGTCGGCGACTGACTCAGCGATCGCCCGGCTGCGCGGGTGCGGGCGCCTCGGTTGACGTGCGGCGCGTCCCGGCGATCCAGACCAGCGTCACCATCGCGGCCACCGGGTAGACCAGGCCCGCCCACGCCAGATACCACGGCCGGCTGATCACCCAGATCGTCGGCTGGGCGAAGCTCAGCAGCCATGGCACGCCGATCGCGGTGAGCAACAACCAGCCCCAGCCCAGAATCGTGGCACCGGCCCGTTCCCGCAGCGGCCCGTGGATCAGCCAGATCATCAACGGCACCAACCAGACCCAGTGGTGCGTCCAGGAAATCGGTGACAGCAGCAACCCGAATATCTCCACTACCAGCAACCTGCCCAGCTGGTCGGCGGCCGCCAACGCCCGCCACGCCAGGACCGCGACCAGGGCCGTCACCGCGATGGCGATCAGCACCAATGGCCCGTAACCGGCGTCGTAACCCAGGATCCGCGAGATGGCGCCGCGCCAGGACTGGTTGAACGACGTCGCGACCGGCCCGATCCGGTGCGCGTCGCCCAGCAGGTCGGTGAAGTAGTAGCGGGCCTGGTCGCCCACGATCAGTAGCGACACCCCGACCGTCGCCAGGAAAACGATCGCCGAGAACAGCGCCGCCGCCCACCGACGCGCACCCAGCAGGTACAACCCGGCCACCGCGGGAGTCAGCTTGACGCCGGCCGCAAGCCCGACCAGCAGGCCCGACCACCACCACCTGCTGGTGCACACCGCCCACAACACGGCAAGGACCAGGAAGACGTTGATCTGCCCGTAGTCGAAGTTGCTGCGCAGCGGCTCGATCCAGATGGCGGCCGCAGTCCACAGCATCGCCGCGCGCCGGTCTGCAGCCACCCCGAGCAACCGTTGGCTCAGCCGCACCACGCCATAGAGCGCCGCCACGGTCGCGGCCTGCCACAGGAAGGCCAGTACCCCAAACGGCAGGACATGCAGCGGGTAGAACACCACCGCAGCAAACGGTGGATAGGTGAAGGGCAGCGGAAAGTCGGGGGTCTGATCGGCGTAGACGTAGCTGTACAAGGTGCCGGGGTGGTTCAGAGCCGAGGCGCCTCCCACGTATACGTGCAGGTCGACGAAGTTCGCGCCGTGCGGGGCCAGGTACGTCCAGCCGAATCGCGCGCCGACGCTGAAGATCAGCGCCAGCGGTGCCAGCGAAGCGACCCATCGCCGGTTGGTGGGCATTGCCGCCGGGGCGGCCGAAGTGGTGTCTATCCGCCCGACTTTAGTCAGCGCACCATTCTGCGGGTGTGGCGCCGCGTTGCATCACGGCGGCGTAACGAATCCCAGGTGGCCGGTCACTGCTGCCACTCGTATCAGTAACGATCCCGTAAATGCCACACGTGTCACTTGAGTCACTTCTGTACCAGGCTAGCTTCGTCCACAGGGGCCTCCGGGGGCCTGCTGAAGCCAGTTGAAGACAACCAGGGAGAGTCATGCCATCCATTTGGACCTACGCACGGGCCGCCGCCGTTCTGGTCGGTTCGTCCGCCGCACTACTGACCGGCGGTATCGCCCACGCCGACCCCGCGCCGGCGCCGGCGCCGCCCAACATTCCTCAGCAGCTGATCGCTTCGGCCGCCAACGCCCCGCAGATTCTGCAGAACCTCGCCACCGCTCTGGGCGCCACCCCGCCGTTGGCGCCGGCGACGTCGCCGGCTCCGCAGGGTGTGCTGCGCGCACCGGACCCGGCGCCCGCCGCTCCGGGCGGGTTGAGCCTGCCTGCGGTGATCCCGGGTCAGGCCGCACCCGCACAGGCCGCACCCGCACAGGCCGCACCCGCACCTGCCGCGCCCTCACCCGGGACGGTCCCGACGATTCCCGGGGTGAATGCACCGATCCCAGGGATCGGCGCTGCGCCTGCTCCCGTGGCACCTGCCCCGGCCAGTGTCCCGTCCATTCCGGGCGTCAACACGCCGCTGCCGTCCCTCGCCGCGCCGGCGGCTGCCGCCCCGGCCCCGGCCGCTGTGCCGGGCATCCCCGGTGTGACGTCGCCACTTCCGGGTTTGAGCGCTCCGGCGGCGGCTCCGGCTGCACCCGCGGCGTCGCTGCCCGGGCTGGCGTCGTCACTTCCTGGACTCGCTGGCGCGATTCCGGGTCTGAGCGGAGCGATTCCGGGGTTGTCGGGCGCCGGGGCACCCGCCGCCGCCGCGCCCGCGGCAGCAGGTCCGCAGACCCTGCTTGCGGCGCTGCCCTGAATCCTGTCCGCCGACGGCTGACCAACTACTGAAAACCGGGAGAAACACCGTGGCAAGCACTTGGAGTCTGTCCAGAGGTTTGGCCGCAGTCGTCGTCATATCGGCTGCCGCGTTCGCACTCAGTCCGAGCGCGGCAGCCGACCCGGCGGCACCGCCGACCGACCCTGCCCAACAGCTACCTGGGCTGCCGGCGTTAACCCAGTTGAGTCCGATCATTCAGCAAGCAGCCAGCGACCCGACCCAAGCCACGCAACTGTTGATGGCCGCGGCGCAGGCGTTCACCCGCAACCCGGCGGCACCCGCCGAATCCAAGAACGTCGCGTCGTCGGTCCATCAGTTCGTGGCCGAACCGGCCGTGCCGGCGGCCAACCCCGCCGAGTCCGGTCCGGTGCCGCACGTCCCCGCGCCCGGGGTGGTGCCCGGCGTCCCCCAGCACCTGCCGGCCGGCGTCGATCCCGTCTACGCCGCGGGCCCGCCACCGGTGGGCGAGCCGGTCAATCCCCGTCCGGTGTCGCCACCGCTGCCCGGACCTGCGCCGGTCCGTGCCGAGGTCCCGGCACCGAGTGCGCCACCGGCCGCACCCGCACCCGTCGCCGCTCCGGCGGCCGCCGCGGCCACACCCGCACCCGCCCCTGCCCCGGCAGGCGCCCCCGCTCCCCCGCCGGGTTTCGGCCCGGACACCCCGCCCACCCAGGACTTCATGTACCCCTCGATCGGCACCAACTGCCTGGGTGAGGGCTCGAACGCCCTGGCCACGGCGCTGTCGGTGGCCGGTCCGGCCGCCATCCCGACGCCCGGCCCGGCGGCAGGCCAGACCGCCTACGTCTTCACCGCGGTCGGCACCCCGGGACCCGCCGAGGTGCAGCGGCTGCCGTTGAACGTCACCTGGATCAACCTCACCACCGGCAAGTCCGGCAGCGCCACGCTCAAGCCGCGCACCGACATCAACGGTGAGGGGCCGACGACGCTGACCGCGATCGTCGAGACCGGTTCGGGCAGCATCATGTCGACGATCTTCGGCCAGGTGACGACCAAAGACCGGCAGTGCCAGTTCATGCCCACCATCGGCACTACGGTCGTGCCCTAGCACGCAACCGCCTTCGCCAGGCGGCGCGGGGACCTGCAGCTAGTAGGCCATGAACAAGATCGCGTCGCGGTCGTAGTCCAGCCCCGGGTGCACGCTGGCCAGGTGAGCCTGGGTCAACTCCACCAGCTCGTCCTCGTCCTTGCCGACGATGGCTTCACCGCACGGACACGTAATGTGCGTCTTCACTTGGCCGCCTTTCCTGTTGCGTTCTCTTTGGCCGCAGCTTTCATCTGCTTCTTGTACGACCGCACCCGGCCGAGCGACTCGGCGTCGACGATGTCGGCGACCGACAGATGGCTGCCGGCCTTGCCGTACTCGCCCGCTGCAGCCCGCCAACCCGTCGGCGTCACGCCGTACTGCTTGCCGAGCAACGCCAGAAAGATCCGCGCCTTCTGCTCGCCGAAACCGGGCAGCGCCTTCAGGCGCTTCAACAGTTCCTTGCCGTCGGGGTCCCCGGCTTGCCACACCGCTGCCGCGTCACCGTCGTAGCGGTCCACGATGATCTGCGCCAACGTCTGGATCCGCTTTGCCATCGAACCCGGAAACCGGTGTATCGCAGGCTTTTCCGAGCACAGCGCGGCGAACTTGTCTGGGTCGTAGTCGGCGATCTCGGCGGCGTCGAGGCCACCCATCCGGTCGGCGATCTTCTTGGGGCCGGCGAAGGCGACCTCCAGCGGAATCTGCTGATCGAGCAACATGCCGACGAGCAACGCGAAGGGATTCTCGCTCAGCAGGCCGTCGGCGGCCGGCTCCTGGGCAAGCTGCAGCTTCGGCACGAGCTCAGTCTAGAACTGCACGGGCGCAACACCACAGGCTGACCGCGATCCGACGTCGACCCCGCCGTGAGTGCACCAGGACCATCTTGGTCGGACAACAGCTTTCGCGGAGCCTGACTAGCCGCTCTTGCGGCGGAATTCCCGACGATTGCCGACGGCACCGTGCGCCCGTGCCTGCTTACCGCTGCCATCCTTATGGTCAGATCCCCCCGCCGACTTCGCGGACTTGCGTTCCAAGGCTTCCCGAAACTTGCGCTTGGTCTCGTCCTCCGGGGATTGCGATTCAGCCATGCTCGGCAGCCTATCGCTTGCCGGGCGGCATCCCGTACACGTGCGAGATCGGCAACGTCAGCAGCACCCGCCGGTCGGTGACCATAGTTTCGCGGTATTCGTCCCAGTCCGGGTGTTCACCGGCGATGTTGCGGTACAAGCTGATCAACGCCTCGACCGTGGCGTCGTCGGGCGCGGCGGCCGGCGGGGTGAGTTCGGCGACGCCCTCTGCGACGGCGTAGGACCAGCCGTCGTCGGCGTCGACCAACAGCGAGGCGCGCGGATCGCGACGCAGGTTGCGCGTCTTGGCCCGCGGCTCGGTGACCGAGACCTGCAGCAGCAGCTGCCGCGGGTCGAAGTGGTACTGCACGTTGGACAGCTGGGGACGCCCGTCGCGTTTGATGGTGGCCAGCACCCCAATCGAATTGCAACTGATCACGGCAAGCAGCTTGTCGTCGAAGACTTGACGCCCCATGCCGAAAGCCTACGTCCGATACCGGCCTGGTGAAATTGAGCCATGACCAAGTACGCGGCATTCTTGCGGGGCGTCAACGTCGGCGGCGTCAATCTCAAGATGGCCGACGTGGCCGCGACCCTGACCGAAGCCGGGTTCGAGAACGTGCGAACCATCCTGGCCAGCGGCAACATCCTGCTGGAGTCGTCGGCCGGGGTCGCCGCCGTGCGTGAGAAGGCTGAGGCCGCCCTGCGCGAGAGGTTCGGGTACGAGGCGTGGGTGCTCGCGTACGACATCGACACCGTGCGCGCCATCGACGAGGCGTACCCCTTCGAACGCGAGCGCGACGGGTACCAGTCCTACGTCACGTTCGTCAGCGACGCCGACATCCTCGACGAACTCGCCGACCTCGAGCCCGTCCCGAAGGAGCAGATCAGCCGCGGCGACGGCGTCATCTACTGGCAGGTGCCCAAAGGCAGCACCCTGGACAGCACCATCGGCGCGACCATGGGCCAGAAGCGCTACAAGTCGTCGACCACCAGCCGTAATCTGCGCACCCTGGGCAAGGTGCTCAGGTGAGCCAGCAGCCGCACCAGGTGACGCTCACCGGTGTCTCGGAAACGGCGCTGCTGACCCTGAACGCCAGAGCCGGCGAAGCGCGCCGCCCCGACGCCATCATCGAGGACCCGATGGCGGTGACCCTGGCGGATTCCATCGACTTCGACTTTGCCAAGTTCGGCCGCACCGGCCAGGACATCGCGCTGCGGGCGCGGGCCTTCGACAGAGCGGCCCAGGAGTATCTCAGTACCCACCCCTCGGCCACCGTGGTAGCGCTGGCCGAGGGTCTACAGACCAGCTTCTGGCGGCTGCAAGCCGCTCTGCCTGACAGTCAATTCCGTTGGCTCACGGTCGATTTAGCGCCGATCGTGGATATCCGACGGCAGCTGCTGCCGGCGACGCCGCGGATGTCGGCGCTGGCTCAGTCGGCGTTGGACTACAGCTGGATGGACGCGGTGGACCCCACCGACGGGGTGTTCGTCACCGCTGAGGGGTTGCTGATGTATCTGCAACCCGAGCAGTCGATGGAACTGATCACCGAATGCGCCAAGCGGTTCCCCGGCGGTCAGCTGATCTTCGATGTGCCGCCGCGCTGGTTCAGCCTGTTCACCCGGGTGGGCCTGCGGACGTCGTTGCGCTACAAGGTTCCGGAGATGCCGTTCAGCCTGTCGGTGGCGCAGGCCGCCGACCTGGTCAACACGGTGCCGGGGGTGAGCGCGGTACATGACGTGAAGCTGCCACCCGGGCGCGGCCGGGTGCTCAATGCCGCCATGTCGACGGTCTACCGGGTGGGCCTGTTGGACTCGTTGCGGCCCAACATCACTCTGCTGGAGTTCAGTCGTCCGGGACGTTCGTGAGGTAGCGCATCGCGTCGTTCTTGGTCAGCCCCAGGGCGTGGGCCACGTCGACGTACTCTTTGGCGGCGGCGGCCATCGCGGCGTCGGTCGGATCGAACCGGGAGATGAAAGTGCCGAACCGCCCGCGCGTTTCGACGACGGCCGCGGACTCGAGTTCGCGGTAGGCGCGGGCCACGGTGTTGGCCGCCACGCCGAGCTGGCCGGCCAGCTCGCGCACGGTCGGCAGCCGGGTGCCCGGCGGCAGCGAACCGGCCCTGACCCCGTCGATCACCTGGGTTCTGAGCTGGTCGAACAGGGGCTTGCCCGCCTTGACGTCGACCCTCAGCAAATCGCGCAGTTCCACAGTCCCAGTATTGCCCACGCGCAGCTATGTTTGTGGGATGCGAGTGGCGGTGCTGAGCGGCGCGGGCATTTCCGCGGAGAGCGGGGTGCCGACGTTCCGGGACGACAAGAACGGTTTGTGGGCCCGCTTCGATCCGTACGAATTGTCCAGCGTGCAGGGCTGGGAACGTAATCCCGAGCGGGTGTGGGGCTGGTATCTGTGGCGCCACTACCTGGTGGGTGGCGTCCAGCCCAACGACGGTCACCGGGCGATCGCGGAGTGGCAGAACCATGCCGACGTCACCGTCGTCACCCAGAACGTCGACGACCTGCACGAGCGCGCCGGTAGCGCCCGGGTGCACCACCTGCACGGCAGTCTCTTCGAATTTCGTTGTGCGCGTTGTGGTTCACGGTATGAGCAGCAGCTGCCGGTGATGACCGAAGCCGCGATCGAAGTGGAGCCGCCGGTGTGCCACTGCGGGGGGCTGATCCGGCCCGACATCGTCTGGTTCGGTGAGGCGCTGCCACAGGGGCCGTGGCGGCACGCGATGGAGGCGACCGAGAACGCCGACGTGGTGGTGGTCGTCGGCACCTCGTCCATCGTCTACCCGGCCGCCGGCTTGCCCGAGCTGGCCTTATCGCGCGGCACCCCGGTCATCGAGGTCAACCCCGAGCCCACACCGTTGAGCAGCAGCGCCACCCTGAGCCTGCGTGAGTCGGCGAGTACGGCGCTGCCCGGGCTGCTGGAACGCCTCCCGGCGCTGCTGAACTAGAGCCTGGGCGCGTCGAACCTGCACTGGAGGCGCCGACCCTGTACTCAGGCCGTCGGCTGGGCCGGGATAGCGCCCTCACTTCAGGCTCGGCTGCGCACAGATCCAGGTTGGTGCACAGCAGCGCGTTCGCCGGGCTCATTCGGTCAGGCACCATCCTTCGAAGGCGTGATCCTGCCGTGATGACGAACTCGGAATCCTCCCCCTTCATCGGCAGCGAAGCGATAGCCTCCGGCCGGCTGCGGCGGTGTCAACTGCGGTCTCGGTATCGCGCGGTGCTGCCCGACGTCTACGTCGAGCGTGATGCAGTGTTGACGCTGCGGCAGCGTACCGAGGCGGCATGGTTGTGGTCGCTCCGCCGAGGCGTAGTGGCCGGGCTGAGTGCTGCAGCCTGGCACGGCTCGCGATGGGTGGACCAGCAATCGCCGATCGAATTGATCTGGCGAAACACCCGACCACCACGTGGTATCCGCACCTACGACGTGCACCTTAGGTCCCAAGACCACTCGGTGGTTGCCGGGCTCGCTGTCACGACGCCGCGACGCACCGCATTCGACATCGGTCGACGCAAGCCACTCGGCACGGCGGTAGCTCAGCTGGATGCGCTGCTGCGGGCCACCGCCGTCACCGTCGAGGACGTTGACGCATAGCGCAACAGCACCGCGGCGCCCGCGGACTGAGGCAACTGGAAGCGGCGATGCAGCTGGTGGATGCCGGTGCGCAATCGCCCCGAGAGACCGCGCTGCGGTTGTTGCTACTCCGGGCAGGCCTGCCCCGTCCCACTACCCAGATACCGGTGACCACCGACCCGGGGCAGCTGTACTACCTCGACATGGGTTGGCAGCACCTGATGGTCGCCGTTGAATACGACGGGGAACATCATCGCGTCGATCGTTGGCAGTACACCAGAGACAACCATCGGCGCGAAGCGTTGGAGCGGCTCGGCTGGATCGTCGTTCGGGTGACAGTGACCGATAGTCCGAACCAGATCGTCGCGCGAGTGCGCGATGCGCTGAACTATCGGGCGGCGAGCCTGTAATGGTGACGCCGACCCGGTACCCAGGCCGTCCGTGGGTCCGAAAACACGGCCTCACGACAGGCTCGGCGCAATGAGTCAGGCCCGCCGCGCCCGGCCCAACGCCAACTCCGAGACCGGCAGCGGCGCCCAGGCCGGCAGCGTCCACTCCCGGCGCGACGTGTACACCTCGAACCCGGCGTCGACGATCGCCTGCTCGGTATCGCGGTGGGTGTGACAGTTTCCGAACAGCTTCGGCCAGAGGGTCGCGTCGGCGACCCGCTGCAGTCGACCCCGGCCGCCGGTACTGGCGATGTGCTCCAGGAACCGCAGCTCCCCACCGGGCCGCAGCAACGAATGCAGCCGGCGCAGCACGCCGGTCTGATCGTGCACCGAGCACAACACCAGCGAGCAGACGACCGCGTCGAACGTCTGCCCGTCGTCGAGGTCCTCGGCCGTCTGATCGGTGACGAGCACCGAGACCGGTGCATCCGCAGCCGCCGCCCGGGCCCTGGCCACCAGCCGTGGCTCGGGTTCGGCGGCGACCACCTGGGTCACGGTGTCGGGATAGTAGGCGAAATTCGTGCCGCAGCCGGCGCCGACTTCCAGCACCCGGCCCGAAAGCCCGGCCAGATTCTCCCGACGCAACGCGCGCACCGCTTCGGCTTCGTGGGCGGCGAACACCGGCCACACCCGGGCGAAAAACGGGTTCTGCACCTTCGCGGCCGTCATGACCGCTCCCGCGCACGGTGTCCCAGCACCCACTCCGCCGACTGCTGGGGGCTGGCACCCGCGCCGACGATCCCGGCCACCAGATGCCCGCACAGCACCGTGGCCAGCACCCGGTCGGCGAATGCGTCGATGTCACCGAACGGCAGATGCGGCTTGGCGATCAGGATCGCCGCCAGCCCGTGCATCGCGGCCCACATCTCCAGCGTGATCACGGTCGGATCGTCGGCCCGGTACACGCCCTCGTCCATCAACGTCTGCACCGACGCGCGCAGGTGCCTGAACGCCGCGCTGTCCAACGCCATATCGACGTTGCTGCCCGAGCGCCACTCACCCATGGTGGCCAACCGGTACAGCTCCGGGGTGTGCAGCGCGAACCGCACGTAGGCCCGCCCTTGCGCCCGCAGCACCTCGACGGCGGATGGCTGCCCGACGACGGCATGCGCCATCTCGTCGTCGAGCCGGTCCAGGTAGTGCGCGCACACCGCGTCCAGCAGTGCGTCCTTGTCCTTGAAATGCAGGTAGATCGACGGCGACGTGACGCCCACCCGCTCGGCCACCGAGCGGATTGAGACCGCCCGGGCCTGGCCGGTTTCGAGCAGCAGATCGGTGGCCGCAGCCAGGATTTCGTGGCGCAGCCGATCCCCCAGCCCGCGGGGAGCGCGCCGGCGGCGCAGTCCGCCCCCCGCCACGTCAACCATTGCGGGTCACCGAGGCATGGATCTCGCGGCCGTTGTTGCCGGGCTGAGCCGCGGCCGGGCCGGCGTCCGCGACCGCTGCGTCCCGAGCGACACCGGTCTGCTCGGCGGCACCGCCTTCGCTGATCCCGAACCGCTCGTGCAGCCACACCAACGGCTTGGGGGCCCACCAGTTCCAGCGGCCCATCACATGCATGAAGGCCGGCACCAGGACCATTCGCACCAGGGTGGCGTCGGCGATCACGGCGAGCGTCAAGCCCAGACCGAACATCCGCATGAACGACACGTGGGCGGCAATCAGCGCCGCGAACGACATCGACATGACCAGCGCCGCCGCGGTGATCACCCGGCCGGTGCGGGCCACCCCGCGTGCCACACTCTCGTCATTGGCGGCGTGCGCCTCGGCGGGGGTCGGTGTGGCCGGTCTGGCCGCCCCGGACGCCAGCCAGTATTCGCGGATCCGGGATACCAGGAACACCTCGTAGTCCATCGAGAGTCCGAACGCGATACAGAACAACAGCACCGGCATGTTCGCGACCAGGGTGCCGCTGGGGGTCGTCCCGAGCGCGCCGAGATGACCGTCCTGGAAGATCCACACCAGCGCGCCGAACGCCGCGGTCAACGACAGCATGTTCAACACCAGGGCTTTCACCGGGAGCACCACGCTGCCGGTGAGCAGGAACAGCAGCACGACCGTGACCCCGGCCATCAGGCCGAGTACCAACGGCAGGCGATCGGTCACCGCGTCGACGCTGTCGCGGTTGACCTGTGCGACGCCGGCCATCTCGACCACCCGGTCGCCCGGACCGGCCACCTGGTGCAGCCGTTTGAGTTGGGTGTCGGAGGCCTGCGAGAACAGCGGCGCGGTGCTGCTCACGGTCAGCAAGGCGCTGCCGCCGGACATCCCGGTGGCGCCGCCGGGCGGGCCGGCGGGTTTACCTGCCACGAAGGAACCGGTCGGGGCCGCTACCGCCGCCACGTCGGGAACCTGGGACAGCGCCGCGGCGTAGGCGCTCAGGTCGTCGGGATTCAGGCCGCGGGCATCGGGCACGACGATCGGCACCGCGGTGGCCGAATCACGCGCGAAGTTGGTGCGCAACTGGTCGCCGACCTGATGCGACGACGCCGACGTCGGCAATACCCGGTCGTCGGGAAAACCCCACTTCACCGAGAAGAACGGCAACCCGAGCAGCAGCAGCAATGCCACCACCGCGCCGCCGAGTGGCAGCCAGCGGCGCATCACCAGCTTGCTGGACCGGTACCAGAACAGCTGCTCGACCGGCTTATGCACCGGTTCGGGGCGACGGAAAACGCGGCGCAACAGCCGTCGCACGTCGAGTGCGTCGATGCGCGAACCCATCAGCACGATGGCGGCGGGGGTGACCACGATCGAGGCGGTCGCCACGAAGGCCACGGTCGCAACGCCCGCGTAGGCGAAGGATTTGAGGAAGTACATGGGAAACAGCACGGTCGCCGCCATCGACAGCGCCACCGTGACCGCCGAGAAGATCACGGTCCGGCCGGAGGTGGCCATCGTGCGGATCAACGCCTGCTCGCTGTCGCACCCGTCGGCGAGTTCGTCGCGGTATCGGCTGATGATCAACAGCGTGTAGTCGATCGCCAGGGCCAGGCCCAACGCGGTACTCAGGTTGAGCGCGAAGATCGACACCTCGGTGGCGAAGGTGACCAGCCGCAGCACCGACATCGACCCCACCACGGCCAGCGCGCCGAGGGCCATCGGCAGCGCCGCGGTCAGCAGTCCGCCGAACACCCAGACCAGCACCAGGAAGCTGAACGGAATCGCGATCATCTCCATGACCAGCAGGTCGGCCTGGTTCTGTTTGTTGATCTGTGCGTATTCCATCGCCGAACCGCCGGCCTCGACCTTGACGCCGTCGCGATCGTGCACGATGCGGTCGGCGAGGGTCTGGGCGTTCTTCTGCGCGTCGTTCTCCCCGCCTTTGAGGTTGACGACGATCAGTCCTGCCCGACCGTCCTTGCTGACCAGTTCGGTCGCGGCGGCGGGCGGCGCGGTCCACGGCGACGTGGCGTTGTACACCAGCGGAGATTGTTTGAGTTCGTCGACGATCTCCGTGCCGACCTTGCGAGCCTGCTCGCTGTCAGCCCCGCCGGGGGCGGTGACCAGGATCAGCATCTGCTGGCCACTCTGCCCGAACTTGTCGGTGAGCACCGCGATAGCGCGCGCGGACTCGGAGTTCGGGTCCTGAAAGCCGCCCGGCGACAGACTGTTTGCGACCGGGATGCCGAAGATCGCCGCGGCGATGAAAACCAGGACGGCGATGCCGATGATGCGTCGTGGTGCCGCGATGGCCAGCCGGGCGATTCCCTGGAGCATGTCGATGTCCCTCCGTGGCTGCGTAAGCCACCCCGCCCGGACCCCGCACTATACTCCGCGAAAACTTAGCAACGTTAACTTACGAGTGTCAAATAGGACTCGGCGCCAGCGACGACTGCAGCTATCCGACGGTTCATCGGGTGCCGTAGTGGGTATCCTCGCGCGGCCGTGGCGAACCTACCCGTGGGTAAGAATTGCCACCATTTTCCGAATCGTGACTCAAAGATCCCTTAATCCACGCCCTTACGCTCAGTGTCATGTGGATCGACGACACCAGTGCCGATGTCATCAAAGCTGACTTCGAGGCCCTCTACCACGGCGACATGCTTGTCGAGGGCGAGACCTCGGAGCAGTTCGAAGAGTGGCAACCCCTCCCGACCGCGAGCTGAGGTGAGAGTATGGGCGTCATAGCACGGCTGCTGATGGCCGAACCGACCGCGTCCCGCTGGTTCCGCCGATAGGCGAGCAACCGCGGTTCCCGAAGTGAGCCCCCCGCATAGCGCGGGGGGCTTTTTCGTGCCTGGGGGTGGGGCCGGTGCGCCGAGCCTGAACGGGTGGCGCCGAGCCTGAACGCAGGCCGCCATAGCGCGAAAACCTACGCCCTCACTACAGCCTCGCGGCTACGGACGCGGAATGGGCTACCGCGGCGCCATCCGGATCGCACCGTCGAGCCGGATGACCTCGCCGTTGAGCATCGGGTTCTCCACGATGTGCACGGCCAGCGCACCGTACTCGTCCGGGTCGCCTAACCGGGCCGGGTGCGGCACCTGCTTGCCCAGCGATTGCTGCGCCTCCTCGGGCAGCGACCCCAGCAGCGGCGTCTTGAACAAACCCGGCGCGATGGTGACCACCCGGATCAGCTCCCGCGACAGGTCGCGTGCGATCGGCAGGGTCATGCCGACCACACCGCCCTTGGACGCGGAGTACGCGGCTTGGCCGATCTGGCCCTCGAACGCGGCGACCGAGGCGGTGTTGATGATGACGCCCCGCTCCTCTCCGATGGGTTCGGCCTTGGCGATGCGCTCTGCGGACAGCCGCAACACGTTGAACGTGCCGATCAGGTTGACCCCGACCACCTTCTTGAACGCGTCCAGCGGAAACGGTCCGTCCTTGGACAGCGTCTTGATGGCATTGCCGATGCCGGCGCAGTTGACGTTGATGCGCAGCGTGCCGAGCGATTCGGCGACGTCCAGCGCGGCGCTGACGGCGGATTCGTCGGTGACATCGGCCGCGACGAAGCGGGCGCGATCGCCCAGAGCGCTGACCGCGTCCTCACCGCGCAGGTCCAGCACCACCACCTGCGCGCCGGCGTCCAGCAACCGCTTCGTGGTGGCCAGGCCCAGACCCGATGCCCCACCGGTGACGACTGCGACGGCGTCCCTGATCTCCACGTGTATGTCCTTCCCGTCCCGCTTCCCTACCTACTGGTTGGTTGGGACTATACCCAGTCCCGCAGCACCGCTTCGACGTCCCCCAGCTCGGCCTGGCGTGGGGTGTCCGCCGGGGTCCGGGAGAACCGTGGCGCCGGCATCGGCTGCAGACCGCCATTCACCTCGTAGAAGGTGTTGCGTTCGGTGATGTGCGGCTCGGTCTCGACCTCACCGAACGCCAGGATCGGAGTCACGCAGGCGTCGGAGTCGGCGAACACCTTGGCCCAGTGGTCGCGGTCGTGGGCGGCAAACGTCCGGGTCAGCACTGCGCGCAGCTCCGGCCAGCGCGAGACGTCGTTCTGGTCGGGCAAATCGGCGGCGTCCAGGCCGAGCCCGGCCAGCAGCGCCGCATAGAACTGCGGCTCGATGGAACCCACCGCGACGTAGCGGCCGTCGGCGCACTCGTAGGTGTCGTAGTAAGGCGCCCCGCCGTCGAGCATGTTGGTGCCGCGCGTATCGGTCCACATGCCCGACGTGCGCATCTGCCACATCATCTGGATCAGCACGCTGGACCCGTCGATCATGGCGACGTCCACCACCTGACCCTGGCCGGAGGTCTGTCGTTCGAACAGCGCCGACAAAATGCCCAGTAGGCAGAACATCGAGCCCCCACCGAAGTCGCCGACCAGGTTCAACGGGGGTACCGGCCGCTCGCCCGCCCTGCCGATCGAATGCAGGATGCCGTTGAGCGAGATGTAGTTGATGTCGTGACCGGCTTGCTGGCTGCGCGGGCCGGTCTGTCCCCAGCCGGTCATCCGAGCGTAGATCAACCGCTCGTTGACCTTGGCGCAGTCTTCGGGTCCCAGACCCAGTCGTTCGGTGACGCCCGGCCGGTAGCCCTCGATTAGCACATCGGCTTTCGCGACGAGCTTGAGCACCAGCTCGCGCCCTTCGTCAGACTTCAGGTCGGCGGCGACGATCCGCCGGTTGCGATTCGTGGTGTCTTTGACGGCGCCAGCGGGGTGCGCCGATGGGCGGTTGATCCGTACTACGTCGGCACCGAGGTCGCCCAGGATCATCGAGGCGTGTGGGCCCGGGCCGATGCCGGCCAGCTCGACGACGCGCAATCCGTGCAGTGGTCCCGCCATGGTGTCCGACCCTTCGTCAGCTTCGTTGCCTAACAACCGGTTGATCACATATTCGCAGCCGCGGTCGACGGCGATGCAGCCCGGTCACTTAATCTGGGCCTCATGCCCGCATCTGCAATCGCCACCCTTGCGCCCGTCGACGGCCTCGACGTCCAGCTGACCGACGGCGTGCTGTCGGTGACCATCAACCGGCCGGACAGCCTCAACTCGCTGGTCACCCCGGTGATCACCGGCCTGGCCGACGCCATGGAGTCCGCCGCCACCGATCCGGCGGTCCGGGTGGTGCGACTGGGCGGCGCGGGGCGCGGTTTCAGCTCCGGCGCCGGGATCAGCGCCGACGACATGTCCGGCAGCGGTGGGGTGCCCCCGGACGAGATCATCCTGGAGATCAACCGGCTGATCCGGGCCATCACCACGCTGCCGCACCCGGTGGTAGCCGTCGTGCAGGGCCCGGCGGCCGGCGTCGGCGTGTCCATCGCACTGTCCTGCGACGTCGTGTTGGCTTCGGAGCAGGCGTTTTTCATGCTGGCGTTCACCAAGATCGGGTTGATGCCCGACGGCGGCGCGTCGGCCCTGATCGCGGCCGCGATCGGCCGGGTGCGCGCGATGCGGATGGCACTGTTGCCCGAGCGGTTGAGCGCCGCCGAGGCACTGCAGTGGGGGTTGGTGACGGAGGTCTATCCGGCCGAGCAGTTCGACGCCGAAGTAAACAAGGTGATCACCCGGTTGGTCGAAGGCCCGGCGGTGGCGTTCGCCAAAACCAAGACGGCGATCAACGCAGCGACGCTGACCGAACTGGACGCCGCCCTGGAGCGGGAATTTCAGGGGCAGTCCGGCCTGCTGCAGGCGCCCGATTTCAAAGAGGGCACCCGGGCTTTCCAGGAGCGCCGCTCCGCCAACTTCAGCGATTCCTAGCGATCACCGACCCGTCCACGCCGCTGTCGGCTCCGAATCACTGCCGTGACGACTGATCAAATTCGCTGCCTGGTGACCGGGGCGACCGGATATATCGGTGCCCGGCTGGTTCCGAAATTGCTCGACGAGGGCCACCGGGTGCGGGCGTTGGCCCGCACTCCGAAGAAGCTGGAGGACGTGCCCTGGCGGGACCGGGCCGAGGTGGCCAAGGGCGACCTCAGCGACGTGGACTCGCTGATCGAAGCGTTCGACGACGTCGACGTGGTCTACTACCTGGTCCACTCCATGGGCGGGTCGAAAGACTTCGCCGCCGAGGAGGACCGTGCGGTCCGCAACGTGGTGACCGCGGCGCAGCGCACCGGCGTCCGGCGCATCGTGTATCTGGGCGGCCTGCACCCGGAGAACGCCGACCTGTCACCGCATCTCGAGTCGCGCAAAGCGGTGGGCGATCACCTGATCGAGTCCGGCATCGAGACGGTGGTGCTGCAGGCCGGCGTGGTGATCGGATCCGGGTCCGCGTCCTTCGAGATGATCCGGCATCTCACCGACCGGTTGCCGGTGATGACCACCCCGAAGTGGGTGCATAACAAGATCCAGCCGATCGCGGTGCGCGACGCGCTGCATTACCTGGTCGAAGCGGCGACGGCGGCGGTGCCGGCATCCCGGACGTGGGACATCGGTGGGCCCGACGTCCTGGAATACGGCGACATGATGCGCACCTACGCCGAAGTCGCCGGCCTGCACACCCGGCGCCTGATCGTGCTGCCGTTCCTGACGCCGGGCATCGCCAGCCTCTGGGTGGGCACCGTGACTCCGATCCCGTCCACGTTGGCGCGGCCCCTGATCGAATCCCTGGAGTGTGACGCGGTGATGCGCAACTCCGACGTGGACTCCATCATCGAACCGCCGCCCGACGGTCTGATCGGCTACCGCCGGGCCGTCGAACTCGCGCTGGGCCGCGCCGCCCGCGGCCTGACCGAAGCGGACTGGGATTCGCTGTCGTCCGAGCCGGCCGACCCGCTTCCCGGCGACCCGGACTGGGCGGGCGAGATCTCCTACACCGATGTCCAGACCCTGGCGACCGCCGCGCAACCCGACGACGTCCGCCGCGCCGCCGAACTCGCCGCCGTCGACCGAGGCTGGCAGGTTGCGGTGCGCGGACCCGGTCGCACCGTGCGGTTGCGCGGTACCAGGCGCGCACCCGGACGGGACTGGCTGGAACTGACGGTCGAGCCCCGCAACGGCAGGGGCAGCGTGTATACCCAACGCGCGGCATTCATCCCGATCGGCATTCCCGGCCGGGTCTACTGGTTCGCGGTGCGCCCGGCGCGCCGGGCGGCGCTGCGGGCGCTACTGCGCGATGTGCAGAGCCGCCTGACGGTGGTCAGGCACCTGACTGTCGTCAAACCCCAAACAGGGGAGGCAGTACAAGCACCATGATCAGACCCCAGAAGAAGTGCGTCAGCATCGAGGCCAGGATGCCGCCGGTGGCCCGGCGCAGCAGCGCGCTGACCGTGCCGAGGATGATCCCGGCGAAGCCCAGCATGAAGTTTCCGGCGGCCATGGTGGCCAGCACGTACAGCACGGTCGAGATCACCAGCGGATGGTGCCGGCCCAGCGCGGTGTAGAGCGCGCCGCGGAAGAACGTTTCCTCCGCCACCCCGTTGACCAGGGTGATCAGCACAACCAGCAGGAACGACCCCTGGTTGGCATACTGCAGCACCCGGGTGATCAGGGCGGCCACCGGAGTTATCTCGCGGACGATCAGCGCGCCCACCACGAAGGCGCCGCCGAGCAGCAGCCCCACCGACGTGCCGGTGATCACCGGGCGCTGGTTGCGTCCGCGCCAACAGATCCCGCCCAGATGCAGCGGGCCGGAGACGAAGGCGCCGGCGAACCAGACCGCGGCCAGCGTCAGCGTCAGCCAATAGAAGGCCGGGTCGCCGGGCTTGCTGCGCAGCGAAAACCCGAGCACCACCGCACCGGCGACCAACGTGATGCCGACAACGATCCGCCGTCGCAACACGACGGCGGGCGGCTCGTGGTGCGGCACCGCCACTTTAAAGATCGCGTTGCGGAACTCTTCGAACGCGGAGGCGCGGCGCGGACAGGCGGCTTGGGCGGTCTGTGTCATGCAGGGCGGACCTTCGGGGTCAGGGCGAGCAGGATGTCCAGGTAGGTGCGCAGCGCACCGGCTAGCGGGCCGGGAACGCTGTTCACCAAACGCAGCGTAGGCCGCACCAGCGGCGGTGTCACCGACCCGGCCAACTGCCGGATGCGAAACGCGTCGCCGCCTGCCCACACCGGATCTGTGTCGGCGAGGTGATGTGGATCGGCCAGCGCGTTGACCGGGCGCGGCGGGGCGAAGGTGTGGCCGGAGAGCGCCAGCGCGATCGCCTGGTCGGCGGACAGCAGACCGCCGGGCGGGTCGGGGACGTGGTCGCTGAGCACGCTGGCCGAGGCTCGCATCGGGTGATCCAGCGACTCGACCAGGTCGCCGGCCAGGCCCTTGGGTACCGGCAACGCCACCGCGGTGAACAACGACGCCACCGAGGTGTCGACACCGGGTATCCGCACACCGGCGTGCCAGCGACCCGAGATACGGGCGTACTTCTTCAGCATTTCGCGGTAGGACGTGGTCTCCGGGCCGGCGATGTCGTAGGCGCCGGCCGGCACCTGCGCCGGGTCGGCCGCGGCGACCAGATAGTGCAGCACGTCGCGGATGGAGATGGGGTCCATCGGGTTGTACATCCACGCCGGCAGCGGCAGGAACGGAAACCGGTCGGCGACGTAGCGCAGGATCTCGAACGACGTGGAACCCGCGCCGATGATCATCGCGGCACCCAACCACACCAACTCCGGCCCGCCGTCGACCATCAGGGCCGCGGCCACCTCCGCACGGCTACTGAGGTGTTCCGACAGCGCCTCGTCCTCAGGCACGAACCCACCCAGGTAGATGATGCGGCGTACGCCCGCCTCCTTGGCCGCGGCGGCTACGTTGGCGGCCGAGATGTTGTCGGCGTCCCGGAAGTTGGCCTGTCCGATTCCGTGGATCAGGTAGTACACCGCGTCGATGACGCCGGACGCTTCGGTACCGCTGACGAAGGCGGCGCGCGCTGCCGCGGGGTCACTGGCGTCCAGCTTGACCGGAATGACCTGCTCGAACCAGCCGAACTGCTTGAGCCGTTCCGGATTCCGGGTGGCCGCCAGCACCTCGTGCCCCTCAGCCAGCAACGCCGTGATCAGGCGCGAGCCCACATATCCGGTGGCTCCGGTCACCAGAATCCGCATGTTGTCTACCTATCCGTCGAATGTCGGCGATCTCGTCGCCCCGAAAGTCCCCGTTGTTACGTACCCCGCCACGAGCCGTCGCAAATCGACGCAGGTCAGGACGTCGTCTGGACCCGGACCGGCCCGGCATCGTGACCCTGATCACCCAGTCGATACCGGGGGCCGAGTTAGGTTCCCGGACCAGGCAGCGCAAAGATAGCTTGGTGGCATTCGATCGGGACGACAGTGGCGGCGGCATCGCCCGTCGACCCGGAATCGGTGCCCGGCCTGGTGAAGCGATGGTAGAGCCGTGTATCAACTGCTGATCCTGGCGGTCGTGCTGGAACGCCTTGCCGAACTGCTGGTTTCGCAGCGCAACGCGAAGTGGTCTTTCGTCCAGGGCGCCAAGGAATTCGGTCGCGGCCACTACCTGGTCATGGTGGCCGTGCACACCGCGCTGCTGATCGGCTGCCTGGTCGAACCGTGGGCGCTGCACCGGCCGTTCATCCCGTGGCTCGGCTGGCCGATGGTGGTGGTGGTGGCGCTGTGCCAGGGTCTGCGCTGGTGGTGCATCAAGTCGCTGGGCAAACGCTGGAACACCCGGGTGATCGTGCTGCCGCATGCGCAGCTGGTGAAGCGCGGCCCGTACCGGTTGATGAATCACCCGAATTACGTTGCCGTTGTCGCCGAAGGAGTCGCGCTGCCGCTGGTGCACACCGCGTGGTTGACCGCGTTGTGTTTCACGCTGGTCAATGCCGCCCTGCTGGTGGTCCGGGTGCGGGTCGAGAACGCGGCCCTGGGTTACACGTGACAGGCTACGACGCGGATCTGCTGGTCGTGGGCGGCGGTCCGGGCGGTCTGGCCACCGCGTTACACGCACGGGCGCAGGGGCTTTCGGTGATCGTGGCCGAACCGCGGGAGGGCCCGATCGACAAGGCGTGCGGCGAGGGCTTGATGCCCGGCGGCCTGGCCGAATTGACCTCGCTGGGCGTCGACCCGGCCGGCCTGCCGTTCCACGGCATCGCCTACGTCACCGAGCGCCGCCGCGCGGAAGCGCATTTCCGCACCGGTCCGGGGCGCGGGGTGCGTCGCACCACACTGCACGCCTCGCTGGCGGCGCGCGCCAAAGAGCAAGACGCCGAATGGATTCGGACAAAGGTCAGCTCTGTGCAGCAGGACGCACACGGGGTGAGCGCCGCCGGGGTGCGCGCCAAGTGGCTGGTCGGCGCCGACGGGCTGCATTCAGCGGTGCGCCGCGCCGTCGGCATCGCGGCGACGACGGGCACCCCGCGCCGCCATGGCCTGCGCTGGCATTACCGGGTGGCGCCCTGGTCGGAGTTCGTCGAGGTGCACTGGTCGCGGTGGGGTGAGGCCTACGTCACGCCGGTGGAACCGGATCTGGTCGGAGTGGCCATCCTGTCCCGGCAGCGGCCCGACATCGACTGGTTCCCGACGTTGGCCCCGCGCCTGCGCGATGCCGTGCGCGGACCGGCCCGGGGGTGCGGGCCGCTGCGGCAGGTGGTGTCGCGGCGGGTGTCCGGGCGGGTGTTGCTGGTCGGCGACGCTGCCGGCTACGAGGACGCGCTGACCGGCGAGGGCATCAGCCTGGCGGTCAAGCAGGCCGCCGAGGCGGTACGCGCGATCGTCGAGGACGCACCGGCCTCCTACGAACGCGCCTGGCACCGCGTCACCCGCGATTACCGCTGGCTCACCCGGGGTCTGGTGCTGGCCAGCACACCGTGGCCGGCCCGACGCGCGATCGTGCCGGCCTGCACGCTGGTTCCGCCGTTATTCCGTTGGGGCGTCAACACATTGGCATCCTGAGCGCCGGTCCCCGATGCGTGGTCTCTGCGCTTCTCTATCGCACCTGAAATCTTGGCATTGCCGGTGCAACTACGGTGGAAAAATCGACGAAATCCCACCCTGGACTCACTCGCAATGCCCTAATGTCACAATCAATGCCGGGACTTCCGCATACTTCCCGAGTGCAACTGATCAGGATCTGCCCGCCCCTAGCGCGCCTGCCAAACCGGCTCCCGTTTCTCCGCGAACGCCAACGGCCCTTCCTTGGCGTCCTCGGAGCGGATCAGCGTCTTCATCTCCCGCACGGTGCGGTCCCAGCCGGGTTCGTCCCCGGTGATGACCCCGTCGTCCACGCCGTAGGCGATGCGTTTGCTGGCCTGCACCGATAGCGGCGCATTGGCGGTGACGCGCCCGGCCAGCGCCAGCGCCGCGTCCAACACCGAACCTTCGCCGACCACCTCGTTGATCAGACCCCACCGCAATGCATCCGCCGCGCTCAGCGGCTCCCCGGTCATCAGCAGTTCCATCGCCACCTTGCGCGGCAGGTGGTCCATGATCCGGAACACCCCGCCCGCCGCGGCGATCAGCCCGCGCTTGACCTCGGGCAGCCCGAACTGGGCGCGCTCGTCGGCCACCACCAGGTCACTGGCCAGCGCCAACTCGGTGCCACCACCGAGCGCTGTGCCGTTGACCGCGGCGATGGTCGGCTTGTCGATGAAATGGTGGACGTAGCCGGCAAAGCCGTATTCCGGGTGATCGGGGTGGTACAGGTTTTCCCGACGCGCGATGGCCTTGAGATCTGCACCGGCGCAGAACGACTTGTCCCCCGCCCCGGTGATCACCACCGCCCGCACCGCGGGATTGTGCTGTGCCTGCTCCAGCGCGTCACCGACGGCAATGCTGACCGAGGCGTTGATCGCGTTTCGCGCCTCGGGCCGGTTGATCGTGATGATCAGGACATTGCCGCGGCGCTCGGTGAGAGCGCCCGGCACGTCCGTCACAGCAGCTCGAGGATCGTGGCGTTGGCCTGCCCGCCGCCCTCACACATCGTCTGCAGTCCGTAACGAATCCCGTTGTCCCGCATGTGATATAGCAGCGTGGTCATGATCCGGGCGCCGGAGCCGCCCAGCGGGTGGCCCAGCGCGATCGCGCCGCCGTTGGGGTTGAGCTTGGTCTCGTCGGCCCCGATGTCCTTCAGCCAGGCCAGCGGTACCGGCGCGAACGCCTCGTTGACCTCGTATGCGCCGATGTCGCCGATGGACAACCCGGAGCGCTTGAGCACCTTCTGGGTGGCCGGGATGGGCGCGGTCAGCATGATCACCGGGTCGGCACCGGCCAGCGTGGCGGTGTGCACCCTGGCGATCGGCTTCATGCCCAGTTCCTTGGCCTTCTCGGCGGACATGAACAGCAGGGCCGCCGAACCGTCGGAGATCTGCGAGGAGTTGCCGGCGTGGATGACGCCGTCCTCTTTGAAGGCCGGCTTCAGTGACGCCATCTTCTCCATCGGGGTGCCGCGGCGAATGCCCTCGTCTTTGAGGACGACGTTCCCCTCACTGTCCTTGATGCCCACGATCTGGTCGTCGAAGGCACCGGAATCCTGTGCGGCCGCAGCCTTTTCGTGTGAGTCGAGAGAGAACTGGTCGAGGGTCTGCCGCGACAGTCCCCACTGCTCGGCGATCATCTCCGCGCCGATGCCCTGGTTGGGGATCTGACCGTTGTAGCGGCCCAGGAATCCCTCGGGGTAGGGACGTCCGCCGTTGGCCAGCGAGGCACCCATCGGGGTGCGCGACATCGACTCGACACCGCCGGCGACCACCACGTCGTAGTGGCCGGCCACCACGCCGGCCGCGGCGAAGTGCACCGACTGCTGGCTCGATCCGCACTGGCGGTCCACGGTCACCCCCGGCACGGTCTCCGGCCAGCCCGCGGTCAGCAGAGCGGTCCGGCCGATATCGAGGGCCTGCTCGCCGGCCTGCATGACGCAGCCCCAGATGACGTCGTCAACCAGTTCGGGGTCCAGGCCTGCCTTGTTGACCAGACCGTTGAGGACCTGCGCGGACAGTTCGGCCGGGTGCACCCCGGACAACCCGCCGTTGCGCTTGCCGACCGGGGAACGTACTGCTTCGACGATGACTGCTTCAGCCATGGGGATGTCTCCTTTGACACGTGTTATTTCTTCGATTGTCGACCAGCACGCTGCACGGTCCGGTGGCGGGGTGGGTTTAGCGGGTGTTGGTGACGACGGTCACGCCGATGAGCGCACAGTAGGCCGGCGGTCGACGAGACCAGGTCTTCGTCCGCGCGTTGAGCGTCGGTCACGTTTCGTTCACTTCGTGCAGGGCCGGCGAAGTAGGGTGCCGCCACATGACCACTCCCGCACCCGTGTCCCGGTGGGAAAGCTCGTTCATCTCGCATAAAAATGAGTCGCTGGAAGCGGTGATCGAAGAGGCACGGCACGCCGCGAACGCGCTGGGTGCGCAGGGATGGGAGATCGTCGGCTCCTCGGTGCAACGCACCCAGGTGGCCCATCACTTCAAGGACTACGACAAGGGCGGGGACCGCCTGCTGGAGTGGAGCATCGTGTGCACGTTGAAACGGCCGCTGCCGGCCGAGTAGCGGTCCGTCCTGGACTCGGGCTGGGCGGCGGTAGATTCGGGGCGTGTCGGTCCAGACCTGACGCGCCCTCGACGAAACGGAGTCCCACCATGCCATCCGTGGCCAATCCTGTTCCCGCGCAGGACCTTTCCGGAATCCTGGGCTGCCGGTTCATCTACACCTACGCCAACGGTTGGCAGTACGAGATGTACGTGAAGAATCAGCACACCATCGACTACCGGATCCACACCGGACACGTCGGTGGCCGCTGGGTCAAAGGCCAACAGGTCGACCTGGTGCAACTGGACTCCGACAGCTTCAAGATCTCGTGGACCGAACCCACCGGCACCAGCGTGGCCGTCAACGTCATGCCCGGCAAGCGGCGACTGCACGGCGTCATCTTCTTCCCGCAGTGGATCCGTCAACACGGCGAACGCACGGTGTGTTACCAGAATGACCATCTCGACGAGATGCACGCGTACCGCGATCAAGGACCGACCTACCCGATCTTCGTCGTACCCGAATTCGCCTACATCACCCTGTTCGAGCAGGTCGGTACTGACGACGAGTCAGTGATTGACCGGGCGCCCGCCGAACTCCCGCAAGGCTGGGCAGACCGCACCGACGTCCCGCACGCCTCGGACCGTTGATTCGATACGGATCGGGTGAGCCGGTCGTGCTGTTGCACGGCGTGACCGGCAGCGAGTTGATGTGGCGGCGGGTGGTGCCGTTATTGGCGCAGCAACACGAGGCGATCGCGTTGACCGCACTCGGTCACCGGGGTGGCCGCAACCCGACGGCCAGACCCGTCCGGATCGCTGACGTCGTCGACGACGCCGAACGGGCACTCGACGAACTCGGGCTCGACCGTCCACATCTGGCGGGCAATTCGATGGGCGGATGGGTGGCGCTCGAACTCGCCCGCCGGCACCGCGCACGAACGGTGTGCGCGCTGTCGCCGGCCGGTTGCTGGACGACGGGTACCGGCGACCAGCAGCACGCCACCACCGCGCTGCGGCGCGTCGTCTGGCTCACCGAGCACACCAGGCAGGTGCTCCCGGTCGCGGCACGAGTCCCGCTCGTACGGCGAATTGCCCTGCGAGACAACGTTGTTCACGGCAACCGTCTGACTCCAGAAGAATTCGTCGACCTCGCCGACGACCTGCTCGGCTGCACTGCCCGCACTGACCTCCTCAGCAGCGACGAACAACTGGAGCCGATGCACCCGCTGCCTTGCCCGGTCGTGCTGGCCTGGGCGGCACGCGACCGGATCTTCCCGCCCGCCGTCAACGGTGCGCGCGCGCGAAAGTTGTTCCCGCAGGCCCAATACCGGATCCTGCCCGATGTCGGTCACGTCGCGATGCTCGACGATCCCGACCTCGTCGCGCGCACAATCCTGGAGACGACCCAGCTTCGCTGAGCCCGCCGGCTCAGCCCGCGGGGTACCCCACCGTCTTGACCTCGGTGTACTGGTCGAATCCGACGACGCCGTTCTGACGACCCACCCCGCTGTCCTTGTATCCGCCGAACGGGGCGTCGGCCGCATACGGAGCGCCGCCGTTGACTCCCATGAAACCGGCCTTGATCCGGCGCGCGACGGCCAGCGAGCGATCCAGCGATCCGGACATCACGTTGCCGGCCAACCCGTACTTGCTGTCGTTGGCGATGCGGATCGCGTCTTCCTCGTCGTCGAAGGGGATGACCGAGAGCACCGGGCCGAAGATCTCCTCCTGGGCAATCGTCATCGAGTTGTCGACGTCGGTGAAAAGCGTTGGGCGGACGAAGAATCCCTTGTCGAAGCCGGTCTCGGCATCCGGTCCGCCGACCAGCGCGGTGGCCCCTTCTTCGACACCCTTGCGGATGTAGCCCATGACGCGGTCGCGCTGCACCTGCGAGATCACCGGGCCGCACAAGGTGCCGGGGTCCTGCGGGTCACCGCAGGTGACGTTCTCGTAGATGCTCTTCAGGATCGCCACCCCCTCCTCGTAGCGGGATCGCGGCAACAGCATCCGGGTCGGGTTGGCACAGCCCTGCCCGGCGTGCATGCACGGCGCGATGCCGATCGCGCAGGCCATCCCGAAGTCGGCGTCCTCCAGCACGATGGTGGCCGACTTGCCGCCCAACTCGAGGAACAGCCGCTTCATGGTGGCGGCACCCTTCTCCATGATCCGTTTGCCGACCACCGTCGAACCGGTGAAGGAGATCAGGTCGACCTTGGGCGACAACGTAAGTTCTTCGCCGACAAGGTGATCCGATGCGGTGACGACGTTCACGACGCCGGCCGGGATGTCCGTCTTCTCGGCGATCAGCCGGCCCAGCCGGGTGGCGTTGAACGGCGTATTGGGCGCCGGTTTGAGCACCACGGTGTTGCCGGCGCCCAGCGCCTGGCCGAGCTTGTTGACGGTCACTTCGAACGGGAAGTTCCACGGCACGATCGCGCCGACCACGCCCACCGGCTCCCGCCAGACTTTGATGGTGGTGTTCGTGCCGGTCAGGCTGATCACCCGGTCACCCAGGTCGGTCTCCCACGCGTACTCGTCGATCAGGCGGGCCGGATACTTCAGCCCGTCGGCCAGCGGGGCGTCCAGCTGGGGGCCGAACGTAATCGCCCGGGGCGCGCCGACCTCGAGGATGAGCTCCTCGCGCAGCTCCTCCTTCTCCTCCTCGATCGCGTCGTGCAGCTGCAACAGACAGCGCTTGCGCAGCTCGCGGTTCGTCGACCAGTCGGTCTCGTCGAACGCCCGGCGGGCGGCGTCGATGGCCCGCTGCATGTCCTCCTTGGAAGCATCCGCGACCTCGCCGAGCGGCTCCTCGGTGGCGGGGTTGATGTTGGTGAAGGTGCCGGCCTGACCGTCGACGAGCTTGCCGTCGATCATCATCTTCGGCTCAAACCGGACCTTTACAGTTTCAGTCATACCTGTCACTCTCTTCTGACTCGTACGAGGGGCTACGGAGAGCCTTACCGGAAACTAGCCGATTGGCAAGTTGCGGCCGCTGCGGGGTCCCGCTACCGGGGGTCGAACAGCACCGGAACCGAGGTGGGCGACCGGAAGACCTGCCCGCGGACGTGCGGGTCGTCGGCGTCGGGGTCCAGCCGCAGGTTGGGCAACCGGTCCAGCAGCAGATTGATCGCGGTGCGCATCTCCAGCCGGGCCAGGTGCATGCCCAGGCAGACGTGGACGCCGTGTCCCCAGCCGAGGTTCGCCTTGGGAGGGCGGTGGATGTTGAACGTGTCCGGGTCGTCGTACCGGTCTTCCTGCCGGTTCGCCGAACCCAGCATCGGCATCACCGTGGCACCGGCCGGGATGGCCACCCCGCCTAATTCGGTGTCACGGGTGGTCACCCGGGTGATGGTGAGCAGCGGCGACTCCCACCGCACGCCTTCCTCGATCGCCTGCGGCAGCAGCGAGCGGTCCGCGCGGATCGCTTCCAATTGGGCGGGGTCTTTCAGCAGTGCGAGCAGCAGACTGCCCAGCGACCGGTATGTCGTCTCCACGCCGGCCGGCAGCAACAGGCGCAGAAACGAGAAGATCTCCTCGTCGGCGAGCTTCTGCCCGTCGATCTCGGCCGCGCCGAGGGCACTGATCAGATCGTCCTTCGGCTCGGCGCGCCGAGCCTCGAGAATCGGCGCGAAGTACTCACACAGCGCCGCGGCGGCGGCGAGCCCGCGCTCGGGGTTCATCAGCCAGCTCAGCAGCGAGATCGACCACCGCTGGAACTGCGGGTAGTCCTCTTCCGGCAGGCCCAGCAACCCCGCGATGATCTGGCTGGGGTAATCGAAGGTGAACTCCTTGACCAGATCCGCCCTGCCGTTGGGCGCGAACTCGTCGATCAGGCTGTTGGCCACCCGGGCGACCAATTCGTCTTGGTAGCGCGCCAGGGACTTCTGGGAGAACGCCTTGGAGACCAGCGACCGCAGCCGGCCGTGGACCGGCTCGTCCATGCCGAGCATCACCCGGTCACCGAGCACCGGACCGAAGGCCGCAATGACCGCTGCCGAGGAGTAGGTTTCGTTGTCGCGCAACATCTGCTGGATGTCCTCGTGCCGGTACACGATGAACATCGGCAGCGATTCCTCGTGCGGCAGCGCCCCCGACGTCTCGAGGCGCTGTACCGGCTCCTCGCGGCGCAGCCTCGCCAGTTCGGTGTACGGGTCGCGGACATCCCCCGAGATCGCGTCGTCGAAAGCGCCGAAGTCGTCCAGATCGTCAAACAGCTGTTCCATGCGCATCCTCCCCATCACTTGCCTCCCGGCGGCGCGCCGCCAGGCGCTGCAGTACCGACTGCGGCAGCACCCGTGCCGCGAACACCATGGCGCGCTGATCGATCGTCAACGGCCATGCCCCGTCCTGCATAGACCCTTGTCTCGGTATGCCCAGGACGACCCGCGACATGTGGTGCATACCTGCTGCGGGCAGAATCCTGCTCAACGCCAACAACATTGACGCATCCGGCCCCACCCCGCGGCGCCGGAACGGCACCCGGTCGTCCAGTGCCTTGACCAGTCCGTCGGTGAAGCGCTCGGGCGGCCTGGCGAGTTTCATCGCAAAGCGCCCGCGGGTGTCCATCGTGGTGTGCAACCGGGCGTACGGCCCACTGAAGTCGCGGTCGTCGATGGTGCCTGCGTCGGTAATGATGTCGGTGTCGTAGGTGCCGGACACCAAGACGGTGACGCCGAGGCCGAATGGCGCGACTTCGCAGGCCATGGCTTCACCCCAACGCTCCAGTGCGCCCTTGGCCGCCGAGTACGGCGCGGTGGCAGGCTGTCCGCGCACGCCGGCGGCGCTGGACACCAGCACGATGCGCCCCCGTCCGGCGGCGCGCATCGAGGGCAGCAACGCCTGCGTGAGCGCAACGGGTCCCAGGACGCTGGTGTCGAACATCCTCTGCCACAACGCCATATCGGTCTCTTCCACCATTCCGGCGGCGGAGATGCCCGCGTTGTGCACCAGCGCATACGGAGCGCCGGCGGCTGCTTCGATCGACTTTGCAGCCGCCGCAATGGACGCGGCGTCGGTGAGCTCGAGCTCCACCCCGATCAGCCGGTCGTCCTCCGGTGTCGCCCCGGTGGCCTGTCGCAGCAGCGCAAGTGCCGCTTCTGGCGATCGCATGGCCGCAACAACGCGCCACCCCTCACGGTACAACCGCACCGCGGAGGCGAATCCCAGCCCGCGGGACGCCCCGGTGATGACGACGGTGCGCGGCTCAGCCATGTTTGTCGGTGCCTTGCCCGACGGCGCACGCGCCCTCACCCGGCGGCGGCGGGTCGACGTGCGGCCGTCCGTTCGGCATCCCACTCGCCCACGTCGACCAGATGCCCACCGAGTACGGTCCCGGGGCACCGGCCTTCTCGTAAAAGCCCTGCGGGTCATACACTTTGGCTTCCGGGTACGGCCACGGACAGGCGACCGACGTGGCCAACCCACTGGCTTTGATGGCGGCGAACCAAGCGCCGTAGGCGAAGTAGGACACGTTGATGATGGCGAACATGACCAGGAAGGTGCCCAGCACCGGTCTACTCGGGAAGAGCTTCGCTTTCGCGGCCAGCTTTTCGGCCACAGCTTTTCCGGTGTCGTCGCGATAGCAGAGGATCGCCGCGGGCACCATCACGAAGGTCACCGAGAACGATTCCCAGATCAGCGGGAACTGGAAGGTGGTCCCGGTGAACACCGATCCCCACGGAATCACCTGCGAGTAGATGTACATGCCCCAGTGCACAAGGGTGTTCTCCAGCAAGGCATCCATCACGAAGCCGATCGCACAGGTGATCAGACCCAAACTGACCAACGGGTGCTTGGACACGAAATGCTGGGGCCCTTTCCTGGCCTGCAGTTTGCGCAGAATCCACACCGCCGGGAAGTACGGGCCGAAATAGAACATCACGTAACCGAAGACGACGAACGGCTCCACCGTCGGCGACAACGACACCAGCGGCCAGGACTCCGGCCAGTGGATGAGGTCGGGGTTGTAGACCGCGAACGGCGCCCAGTTCATGATCGGGTCCTGCCACACAATCAGCGTGGTGCACAGGAACATCAGCATCGCCGGACTGCCCGGATTGCGTCGCCATCCCCTGATGAACACCACCAGCAGCACCACCAACGCCACCGCGGTAGCACTGTCCAGGAAGGTGATGTAGTCCAGGCCGAACATGAATTCGACGGGGCGTGGCCGGCCCTGCACGTTGGGGTTGGCCACCCGCGGATCAAGGGCGGTGCGGCAGTTGACGATGAAGAACAGCGCGAACGCCGCCAGCGCGGCGCCCGCGACCCAGCCGCCCCACTTGCGCTTCTCGGCCGGCGCGAGTGACTTCTGTTCTGCCACAACGGTTTGATCAGTACTCATCGCTGGCGCGCCTCACTCTCCGAACCGATCGACCAAATGCGAGTTGACCCCATCGGCGTCCAGGGTTCGCGCCACCAGATAGCCGGCGCCCATCCACGCCCGACGGGTCCACTTGCCGAACGACACCCGAGTGCCGGGCGCGCCGGAGGCCGCAGGCATCATCTTGACCCGCTCCAGTGCTTCCTTGACCCCGCGTGGACTCAGCGGGTGGGCATCGGTGAACGCCCGCACCAGGGTGGCGGCGACATCGCGATTCACCACGGTCACACAGAATTCGGGGCGACTGCCGTCGTATTTCTGCGCATAGGCGTCCAGGAAGTCCTGCCCGATCTGGTTGGCCTCGTCGTACTGGTCCACCCCGGTCCAGCCCATGAACGCGTTCCACATGATCGGGTTGACCCACGCGTTCTGCCAGGCGGTGGTGGTGAAGCGGGGCGGGTCCCAGTCGACGGCCTGCAACGCGGGATTGATGAAGACGATCCCGAAGCCGAAGCCCAGGTGCACGATCGCTTCGGACTTGGCCTCGTGCAGGGTTCGCACCGCCTCGTTGATGTCCTGGGCGGTCTGTGCCACCGTCACCTCGGCGACGATTCGAATCCCTTTGCGCCGACAGGCACTTCGCAGGTTCTTCAGGTAGCTCTCACCGATCAGGCTCTGCTCCACCAGAACCCCGATCTCGGTGAGTTCGCGTTTCGCGATGAGGTCGGCCAGGAAGATGGGCTCGTCGGTCATCGAGCCCTGGGGGAACGCGAAGGTCCACTCCCCCAGCCAGTCGTCGGTGCCCGTCACGCTGATGGCCGGAACCTTGAATCGCTCCTCGATCGCTTCGCGCAACGGAACGCAGTTGTCGGTGATGTTCGGACCGAAGACCACCAGACAGCCCTCGTCGACGAGTTCGCCGTAAGCGTCGATCACCGCTTTCACCGAACCTTTGGGTAGACCTTCGACCTCGCGGTAGATCATCTGCACCGGACGGTCCATCAGGCCCTGGGCGACGGCCTCTTCGAAGATGAGGTCGAAAGTCTGGGTGAAGGAGGCGAACAGGTCCTCCGGGAAGCCCGGCGGCAGCTTGAAATCCATCAGGTAGCCGACCTTGATCGGTTCCGCCTGGCTTTCGTAGGACATCTGACCTCCCCGGACGACTGCGTGGGACCGCAATCATCACAAACCTAATATTTGTTCAGACCCTAACGCCGGTGATATGCGGCGTCAATTGCCAGCCCCGTTGGCAGCGCCGAGGTACACCTCGATCATCTCGGCCAGGGCCTTACCCACTGCCGCGTCGTCGGTCAGCGGTCCGGCTATCGCGGCCAGCGCCGCCTCCGGCATGCTCAGCCCCTCCGCCACCAGCCTGCCGGCTGCGATGAGCACCCGGGTCGAGGCGACCTCGCGGAGTCCACCGGTCTCCAGCCGGCGGATGGCCTGTCCGAATCGCACCAGTTCGGCAGCCGTGTCCGCATCCACCCCCGCCTCGTGCGCCACGATCCCCTCTTCGACATCCGGTGCGGGGAAATCGAATTCGATGGCGACCATACGTTGGCGCGTCGAGTCCTTGAGATCCTTGAGCACGCTCTGGTAGCCGGGGTTGTACGACACCACCAGACCGAATCCGGGTGCCGCGTCCAGCGTTTCGCCCAGCCGCTCGATGGGCAGTTGCCGCCGGTAGTCTGCGAGCGGATGCAACACCACCGTGGTGTCCTGCCGAGCCTCCACCACCTCGTCCAGATAACAGATCGCGCCTTCGCGCACCGCCCGGGTCAGTGGGCCGTCCACCCACACCGTCTCGTCGCCGCGCAACAGATACCGCCCGACCAGATCGGCAGTGGTGAGGTCGTCGTGACAGGCGACGGTGATCAATGGCCGGCCCAGGTCGTGTGCCATCGCTTCGACGAACCGGGTCTTGCCGCAGCCCGTCGGGCCTTTCAGGACCAGCGCCAGGCCCTGGCGGTACGCCGCTTTGAACACGGCCTCCTCCCGGCCGACCGCCTTGTAGTAGGGCCGCAAGTTCTTCACCTCAGGGGTTGCGCCGTTCCGGTAAGCGAGTCCGGACTCGTTGGCCATGGCTTCCCTTCTCCCGCCGTAGGTAGCAGCGTAGCCGGAACAGATGTTTGTTTCAAGTGCGAGGGCCGCTGCTGTACCGATCGGCGTGAACACGCGAACGCTGTTCTGGGACAACAGATCATGACACGCGGCGCTGGACCTCCGCGGCGCGCAGGGCGGACCTAAACAGTGGACCGATCACTCCGGCGAGCTGATCCGGGCGGGCGATTGTCGCGTGCGCGGTGCTGCCGAAAACACGGCGCAACGACTGCACATCCGTTCCCGCGCCGATCGTCAGACACACGCATCCGGTGCCTCGCCGACGCGCTTCGGACAAGGCGCGGCGCGCGTCGGCCGCACCGTAGGGCCGCTCGTAGCCGTGGTCATAGGCCAGGCCGTCGGACAACACCACCAGCAACCGTCGCGCCGTGCCGCCGCGCGCCTCCAGCACCGTCGAACCGTGCCGGATCGCCGCGCCCAACCGTGAATACGCACCCGGCTCCAGGCTGTTGAGCCGTCTCATCACGCGCGTGTCGAAATGGTCATCAAACCGCTTGACCGGCACCATGTTCACCGCACCCCGCCCTTGCGAGTAGTACGCGTAGAGCGCCACCCGGTCCCCCAGGTCGTGCAGCGCAACGGCCAGGTTGGCGACCGCCGCGCGCTGCTGCTCGTGCACCGTGCGCCCCACCGTGCCGGGCTCGGCGGTCGACCCTGACACGTCAAGCAACAACAGCACCGACAGGTCCCGCCGTCGCCGCAGACTGTCCAGGTACACCGCTTCATCGGGCGCCGAGCCGGCCCGTATCTCGACGCGGGCCTCCACCGCTGCGTCGATGTCGATGTCGTCGCCCTGCGACTGACGATGGCGGCGGTGCAGACCCATGCCGAGTCGAGACAGCGGACGCCGCACGAAGATCGCGCCGTCGATCGCCTGGGTGGCGGCGGCCTTGATCGTGGGTTCGACCTCGCGCACGGTGCACCAGGCAGGCCGATAGCGTTTGTTGCCCGCATCCCATTCGGGATATCGCGCACCGCCGGCCTGCGCCTGATGAATCCGGTCGTCCTCACTCGACGTCGACGCCAGCGACGACACGGCGTACGCCCCGCGCTTTCCGGAGTCGGTGCGATGCGTCGGGTCGTCCGCGCCGGGCGGTCCGCCCCCGCCGCCGGTCTTGCGTGCGGACGACAGCATCTTCTTGAGCCACTTGCCGATGAAACCGCCGCCGCCGACCGGGCTGGTGAACAGGTCGGGATCGTCGGAATCGTCGATCTCGTCGTCGTCCAGCTCCTCGAGCCGCTCCGGCTCCTGCGCCTTAGTGCTCCGCGGAACATGTTGGGCACCAGCCTGTTCCGTGGCTTCCACCTGCCGCTCGCACGCGGCCAGCACCTTAGCGGCGCGGATAACACCGAATACTTGCGCGGGGTCGTCGAGCACGGTGCGTCCTTCGGCGATTCGCAATGAAGCAGCCGGCGAGTCGCTGCGATCGGCGATGTCGCAATCACCCAGGGAAGCCAGCGCTGTCGGCAAGAGGTCGCGGTTGGCGACCAGGGCGCGGTGCGCTTCGATCGACAGATAGCGGTTGGCCAGTCGTCGGTGCCGGACCAGTGCTCGCACGACCTCAGGTTGGAGGCTGCCCGCCGCGATCAATGAGGCCTGCACCGCAACCATCTCGCGCTGACGGCGGACGGTGTCCGACGGATCCAGATAGATCGTCTGGCCGTCGGTCCACGCCGCCGCACCCGATTGCAGGGCCACGACCGCTACCGGACGACCGGCCAGGGCGGAGGCGAGCATGCCCAGCCCCGCACCTACTGGTGCGTCCTTCCCCACCCGCGACCACCACCTTTCGATGACCAAATATCTGTTCCACCGTAGGGTCGGGTCGCGGCGCAGTCAACGAGAGTCGCTCCACCGACGGGGATGCGCCGTGATTGACCAAATATCTGTTCCAACGTAGAGTTCGGCTTGGCCGTAGCCGATCGCATGGGGTCGAATAGGAAACGTGGACTTCTCATACCCGGTGGAAGTTGAGCGCTTCCGCGACGAGTTGCGCAACTGGTTGTCGGCGAATCTGACCGACGAATTGCGCGCCGCCCGGCGACCGTCCGCCCGTGATGACGCGGTATTCGAACAGCTGCGCGCCTGGGACGCGACCGCGGCCGACGCGGGCTGGGGTGCCGTCGCCTGGCCGCGGGAATACGGTGGCCGCGGTGCCACCGTCCTCGAACAACTGGTGTACACCGAGGAGACCACCCGGGCGCGAGCGCCGTTGCCGCTCAATGTGATCGGGATGAACAATATTGCGCCGGCGATCATGCAGTACGGCACCGAATCGCAGAAGACCACCCTGCTGCCCCGGATGATGCGAGCCGACGACATCTGGTGCCAGGGCATGTCCGAGCCCGAGGCAGGTTCCGACCTGGCCGCACTACGCACCAAGGCGGTTCGCGACGGCGACGAATTCGTGGTCACCGGGCAGAAGATCTGGACCTCGCTGGGCCATAAGGCCAAGTGGTGCCAGCTCTACGTCCGCACCGATCCGGACGCCCCGAAACACAAGGGCATCTCGTGCCTGATCGTGGACATGACGCTGCCCGGCATCGAGGCGCGTCCGCTGGTGACCCTCAACGGCGACACCGATTTTGCCGAGGTGTTCTTCCACGACGTGCGGGTGCCCGCCGACGCGCTGCTCGGGCCGCTCAACGCGGGCTGGCAGGTCGCCACCACCACGCTGAGCCACGAACGTGCCGGTGCGGCGCGGCTTTACGCCGAATTGCATGTGCGACTGGACGAGCTGATCGCCGACCTGGCGGCGGTGGATGGTGGCGCCGCGCTGGAGGACCCGGTAGTGCTGCGCCGGCTGGGTGAACTCGGCGTGCGGATCAAGTATCTGGAAGTGCTCTGCCTGCGCGGCATTTCCGCGACGTTGCACGGCGGATCCGAGCAGCAGGCACTTGCGGCGGCCAGCCTGGCCAAGACCGTATGGGGTGAGGTCGGGCAGAGCCTGGCCGCTCTGGCTTTCGACGTACTGGGCACCCGCGGCGTGCACGGCCACTGGGCCGACTACCGGTTGTCGTCGCGGTCGCTGACCATCGCCGGCGGCACGAGTCAGATCAACAAGAACATCACCGCACAGCGCGTCCTGGGGTTGCCGCGCCGATGAACCTCGAACTGACCGAAGAGCAACTCGCCCTGCGTGCCACGGTGCGACGCTTTCTCGTTGAGCAGGCACCGATTTCGGAGCATGTACGTCTGCTGCTCGACGATCCCACCGGTACCACCGATGCGGTGTGGCGCGGCCTGGCCGAGCTCGGGGCCACCGGCCTGCTGGTGCCGGACGAACTCGGCGGCGCCGGGATGACGATGGTGGAGGCCGGCATCGTCGCCGAAGAACTCGGCGCCGCGCTGCACCCGGGCCCCTGGTTGTCCACTGCCGTGGCGGCCGCGCGGATCCTGACCCGTCTCGGCGGCGATCCGGCCGGGCGGATCCTGCGCGGGATCGCCGACGGCACCACAGTTGCGGTCTTGGCCGAGCAGTCACAAAAGCCCCTCATTTCGTCCCGAAACGGGGGCGTTTGTGTCTGCTCGCCGCCGTTGACGGTGCCCGACGCGGCGGCGGCCGATCTGCTGCTGGTCCTTGCCGAAGACGAGGACGGCACCGCGCTGTTCGCGGTCGACACCACCGACCCCGGCGTCACGATGACACCCGAGCGCGGTATCGACAAGACCCGCAAGCAGTTTCGGGTCGATTTCGACAACGCCGGCGCACAGCGGATCGGTACGCTGACCCCCGACGCCATCGACGCGGTGATCGACGACGTCCTCATCGCGATGGCCGCCGACGCACTCGGGGCCGCGCGGGCCGTGCTGGACATGACCGTCGAATATGCCAAGACGCGAAGGCAATTCGACCAGCCGATCGGGTCTTTCCAGGCCGTCCAACATCTCTGCGTCGACATGTATGAGACGGTGGAGCTGGCGCGCAGCGGTGTGGTGCACGCCCTGTGGGCCGCCGACTCGTGTCCCGAGCAGCGGCACCTGGCGGCGTTGCGGGCCAAAGCTTTCGCCGGCCGGTTGGCCGCCGTCGGCGACACCGCGATTCAGGTTTTCGGCGGCATCGGTTTCACCTGGGAACACGATGCGCACCTCTACCTCAAGCGGCTGCTCAGTTGGAGCGCTTATCTCGGCAGCCCCGATCGTTATCTCACCGAGGTGGGCGTACAGCTCGCCGGAAGCACCTGATCATGGATATCGATTACCTGCTCAGCGCCACCCGGTCCGCGCGCAAGTCCCTGGACCTGGATGCTCCCGTCGATCCGGCCGAGATTCGCGCCTGCCTGCAAACCGGGCTGCAGGCCGCGAACGGCTCGAATTCGCAGACCTGGCGGTGGCTGGTGGTCACCGACCCGGATGTGCGCGAGCAGATCGCACAGTTCTATCGGGAGGCCTATCTGCGTCGGGTCGGCGGCCAACTGCTCGCCAAGTTCCTGCCGGCCGGGACGCCGGAGAGTCGGCTGATGTCATCCACCGAGTGGCTGGTCGACAACATGTCCCGGGTGCCGGTGCTCGTCATCCCGTGCTACCAGCCGTATCTGCCGCGCATCGAGGGTGACGAGTCGTTCCATCTGGCGACGCTGTACGGCTCGATCTTCCCCGCGGTATGGAACTTCCAGCTGGCGCTGCACACCCGCGGCTACGGCACGTGCATCACGACGCTGCACCTGCATCACGAGGCCGCGGTCGGCGAGTTGCTCGGCATTCCAGCGAGCTACGTCCAGGGTTGTCTGCTACCTGTCGGGCGGCTGCGCGCCGGCCACACGTTCCGGCCAGCTCCGCGAGTGCCGATCGAGAAAGTCGTTGCATCCAACCACTGGACCGGCCCGCCCATTTAGCATGGTCAACGCGTCCGTCGCGGGTCTGTAAGCAGCGCGTTTGCCGCGGCCAGTCTGATAACCTCTAACAAAGATTTGGTTCGGCGGGAGGACGCGATTCGCATGGTGTTCGCTCTGCGATCCGCGTCGTCCGGCAGGCTGGCACGCCGCCGACCATGACCGACAGCGCAATCGAAAGCGGGACCCGGCGGACCGAGATCCTCGAGACCGCTGCTTCGCTGATCGCTTCCTCGGGTCTGCGTACCTCGCTGCAGGAGATCGCCGATGCGGCAGGCATTCTCCCAGGTAGCCTCTACCACCATTTCGAGTCCAAAGAGGCGATTCTGGTCGAGCTGATTCGTCGCTACCAGGCCGATTTGGACCGCATCGGGCAGAGCGCTCAGGCCAAGCTGGACGAGCCGGATCCGCGTCCGCCCGCCGAAAAGATCGTCGAGTTGGGCCGCGCGATCGCCAACTGCGCGGTGCGACACCGGGCTGCGCTGCAGATGTCGTTCTACGAGGGCCCCAGCGCGGACCCCGAATTGATGAAGCTGACCCGCCAGCAGCCCACCGCAGTGCAGGAGGCGATGCTGCAGACGCTGCGCGCCGCTCGATCCAGTGGCTACATCACCGACGCCGATCTGCCGATCCTGGCCGATCGGATTTGTCAGACCATGCTGCAGGTCGGTCTGGACGTCATGCGGCACAATTCCTCAGCCGACCAGGTGGCGGCATTGCTGTGTCGAATCATCCTGCAGGGCTTGGCATCCCGACCACCTGCGGATCGGGTGCTGGATCGGTCGAAGGCTTTCAGCGCGGCCACCGACGTCATCGACACATGGGCCGACGACAGCGAAGCCGACCCGAGCGATAAAGCGGCCCACTTACGTGCAGTGGCCCGAACGGAGTTCGGCCGCAAGGGGTACGAAGTCACCACCATCCGCGACATCGCATCGGCAGCCGGATTGGGTACCGGCACCGTCTACCGGGTGATCGGTTCCAAAGACGAACTGCTGGCGTCGATCATGCGCTCGTTCGGCCAGAAGGTCGAAGCCGGATGGGTCGCCGTGTTGCGTGCGGAGGCGACGACCATCGAAAAGTTGGACGCGCTGAGCTGGGTCAATGTCAACGCTCTGGACCAGTTCTCCGATGAGTTCAGGATTCAACTCGCGTGGATGCGTCAGTCTCCGCCCCGCGACGCGGTCAACCCGGGTTGGTCCTACACGACCCGGTTGCGTCAGATGAAATCGCTGCTCTCCGAAGGCATCCGGTCTGCAGAGATCGGCCTCGAGGCGCCGTCGGCCACCATGTTGGCGCGCTGCGTCATCGGCATGCAGTGGATACCGGAGAACATCCTGCGCGAGGTGGGCACCCGCACGTCGCTCATCCTGGCGCGGGACACCGTGTTGCGCGGGGTCGCGGTGCGCGGCAAGTAGACCAGTCATCCGTTTCGGGTGCCACGCGTAACGTCGACGTCATGGCGAACATCATCATCATCGGCGGCCACGGCAAGGTCGCATTGCAGCTGGCCCGAATCCTGACCGAGCGTGGCGACCAGGTGACCTCGATCGTCCGCAATCCCGGCCACACCAGCGACGTTGCGGACACCGGTGCCGAACCGACCACGGCCGACATCGAGGAGCTCGGCACCGACGACATTGCCGGCCTGCTGGCGGGACACGACGCCGTCGTCTTCGCCGCCGGGGCCGGTGGCGGCGACGCGGCGCGCACCTATGCCGTGGACCGCGATGCCGCGATCCGGGTGATCGACGCGGCAGCGCAGGCCGGCGTCAGCCGGTTCGTCATGGTGTCCTACTTCGGCGCCGGGGCGAACCACGGTGTGCCTGAGGATGACTCGTTCTTCGCCTACGCCAAGGCCAAAGCGGCCGCGGACGAACACCTGCGCGCCACCGACCTGGACTGGACCGTGCTGGGACCGGGCCGACTCACCGAAGACCCGGGAACCGGGCGCATCGCGATAGGCGAAGCCAAAGGATCGGTAGCGCGGGCCGACGTGGCAGCCGTCGCCGCCGCCGTCCTCGCCGACGACTCGACAATCGGCCGAACCGTCGAGTTCAACAACGGCGACGTCCCGATCGCCGAAGCGCTGGCGACCTGAAGATCGCGCACAGAGTAGCCTTGGCGACGCAGCTGGTCTGCCGTCGTCGCACCTGTGGCGCCGGCATCGAGCGAGGCCTTGATGGCTCGCGAGAGGGAATCCGGTGAGAATCCGGAACTGTCCCGCAGCGGTATGCAGGAACGACCGCCGTCTTTGACAAGCACTGGTCCCGAGAACGGACTGGGAAGCGACGGCCAGTAGGAGCACCACCCGGTGCGCGCCTGTGAGTCCGAAGACCTGCCAGCTGTGCCGGACGCGCCGCGTTCGGCGGCACATCGCCTCGTGGAATGGGCGTTTGGCCGGGGCCGTTGCGGTTGATGCATGCCGTAACGCGATCGGTTGCGCGTCCGCGGGCGGTGTCCACACCGTCGAATCCGAAGGACCAGCTCGTGACCGCACCAACTTCTCCGAAATTCACCGCCACCATTACCGGCTCCCCCCGCATCGGCCCGCGCCGCGAACTCAAGCGCGCAACCGAGGGCTACTGGGCCGGCCGCACCAGCCGATCCGACCTGGAGTCGGTCGCCGCGTCGCTGCGCCGCGACACCTGGACTCAGCTGGCCGCCGCCGGCCTGGACTCGGTGCCGGTGAACACGTTCTCCTACTACGACCAGATGCTCGACACCGCGGTCCTGCTCGGCGCGCTGCCGGCCCGCGTCAGTGGGGTCTCCGACGAGCTGGACCGCTACTTCGCGGCGGCGCGCGGCAACGACGACATCTCGCCGCTGGAAATGACCAAGTGGTTCGACACCAACTACCACTATCTGGTCCCTGAGATAGGCCCGTCCACCCGGTTCGGGCTGCACCCCCACAAGGTGCTCGCCGAGCTGAAGGAAGCCCACGAGCTGGGCGTCCCCGCGCGTCCCGTCATCATCGGTCCGGTCACGTTCCTGCTGCTCAGCAAGGCCGTAGACGGCGCTACGGCTCCGATCGAACGATTGCAGGAACTGGTGCCGATCTACGCCGAACTGCTGGCGCTGATCGCCGACAGCGGCGCCCAATGGGTCCAGTTCGACGAGCCCGCCCTGGTCACTGACATCTCCCCCGACGCTCCGGCACTCGCGGAGGCGGTCTACAACGCTCTGGGTGGAGTGGCCCACCGGCCGTCGATCTACGTCGCCACCTACTTCGGCAACCCGGGCGCGTCGCTGGCAGGGCTGGCCCGCACACCCGTCGAGGCCATCGGCGTCGACCTGGTCTACGGCGCTGACACGGGGATCGCGGCCGTTCCAGAACTGGCCGACAAGACGCTGGTGGCCGGCGTGGTGGACGGCCGCAACATCTGGCGCACGGACTTGCAGTCCGCGCTGAGCAAGCTGGCGAGTCTGCTGGGCTCGGCGGCCACGGTGGCGGTGTCGACGTCGTGCTCAACCTTGCACGTCCCGTATTCGCTGGAACCGGAAACCGGCCTGGACGATGCACTGCGCAGTTGGCTGGCGTTCGGCGCCGAGAAGGTGCAAGAGGTCGTCGTTCTCGCGCGTGCACTGCGCGAGGGACGCGAGGCGGTCGCCGATGAGATCGAGGCATCCAATGCGGCGGTGGCCTCGCGCAAGCAGGATCCGCGCTTGCACAACGATCGCGTCCGCGCCCGCATCAATGACATCGTGGCGTCCGGCACGCATCGCGGTGACCCGGCTGAGCGGCGGGCCAGTCAGGAGGCGCGGCTGCAGCTGCCTGTGTTGCCCACCACGACGATCGGTTCTTACCCGCAGACCTCGGCGATCCGCGTCACACGGGCCGCGCTGCGATCCGGCGAGATCGACCAGTCCGAGTACGAGCGTCGGATGAAAGCCGAGATCGCCGACGTCATCAAACTGCAGGAGCAACTCGGGCTGGACGTGTTGGTGCACGGCGAGCCGGAACGCAACGACATGGTGCAGTACTTCGCCGAACAGCTCGACGGCTTCTTCGCCACCGACAACGGCTGGGTGCAGTCCTACGGCAGCCGCTGTGTGCGGCCGCCGATCCTGTTCGGCGATGTGTCCCGGCCGCAGCCGATGACGGTCGAGTGGATCACCTATGCGCAGTCGCTGACCGAACAGCCGGTGAAGGGCATGCTGACCGGTCCGGTGACCATCCTGGCGTGGTCGTTCGTCCGCGACGATCAGCCGCTGGCCGACACCGCCAACCAGGTCGCCCTGGCGATCCGGGACGAGACGGTGGATCTGCAGTCGGCCGGGATCGCGGTGATCCAGGTCGACGAGCCGGCGTTGCGGGAATTGCTGCCGCTGCGACGCGCCGATCAGGACGGGTACCTGCAGTGGGCGGTGGCGGCGTTCCGGCTGGCCACCTCCGGGGTGGACGACTCCACCCAGATCCACACCCATCTGTGCTATTCGGAGTTCGGCGAGGTGATCGGCGCCATCGCCGACCTGGATGCCGACGTCACCTCCATCGAGGCGGCCCGGTCGCATATGGAGGTCCTCGACGACCTCAACGCGATCGGATTCTCCAACAGTGTCGGGCCCGGCGTCTACGACATCCACTCACCACGGGTGCCGAGTACGCAGGAGATGGTCAAGTCGTTGCGGGAAGCATTGAAAGCTGTTCCCTCACAGCGTCTTTGGGTAAACCCCGACTGCGGCCTCAAGACCCGCCGGACCGATGAGGTGACCGCGTCGCTCGAGCACATGGTGGCCGCGGCGCAGGAGGTGCGCGCGGGTCTGTAGCGCCCACGCTCGCCGAGCGTCACGCCAGCGTGACGTTCGGCGTCCACCGCCACCCCAGCGTGACACTGGACGCAAGGAGAGACTCGCCACGCTGCCACGCTCGCCGAGCGTCACGCCAGCGTGACGTTCGGCGTCCACCGCCACCCCAGCGTGACACTCGACGCAAGGAGAGACTCGCCACGCTGCCACGCTCGCCGAGCGTCACGCCAGCGTGACGTTCGGCGTCCACCGCCACGCCAGCGTGACACTCGACGCGAGGAGAATCACTCCGACAGCACCTGGACCGGCACGTCGTCGGCCCAGGGCTGCCGGGTCACCATGTCGGCGACCCGCAGGTAGCCGTGCTCGAATTCGCCGGTGGCAGCGTCGTATAGCCGGTAGCGCTGGGTTTGCCGGTGGATCGGCTGTGCGTCGAGCAGCACCACCCGCACCTCGCCGGGCTCGAATTGGCACCGGCGCTGCATCGCCTGGATCAACTGCTCGTTGTGCATGTGGCCGTCGCCGAAATTCCAGCCGATCGCGGTGCTGCAGATCCGCTCCCCGTCGGTGATCACGTAGTCGTCCTCGTTCTGCCCGGCCATCGCCCGATGCGCCAGGGTGAACAACGCCCGGCCGTGCGTGTTGAACCCACGAAACGCATAACCCATGTAGATCGGTATCTGCGCAGCTTCCGGGCTGCCGTAGAACCGCTCCAGCTGCGCCTGCGGCATGCTGGAGATCGCGACGATGCCGCGCGAAATCTTCTCGCTCCCTGAGGGTTTGATGCACCACAGGGTGGTGTCCCAGTTTCCGGCGTAGTACCGCATGCCGGGCAGGAACGAGATCTTGCGCGGTACCAGATTGCCCGCGATTACCACGCCCACCAACAACGCGAACAGAATCGCCACCGGCACAGGGTGTTTGAGATCGCCCAGGCCGATCTTGGCATGGCCGACGAACAGCGTCAGCACGCCGAAGATCATGAACACGTTCCATTCCAGCGGCACCCCCATCGGGATGGCGGACAGGATCCCCAGATGGAAGAGCACCATGACGGTGGCGGCAACCGTCAGCGGCCAACCGCCGTCGGCGAAGAACAGCGCCAGCGGCACACACATCTCGATGAACGTGCTGATATGGGCGATGATTCGGGACAGCCGGCCGGGGCGCAGGTCGTCGGGAAACTTCTCGAAGAAGCGCCGCTTGAGCCAACGAGTCCGCATCAGCGGGTTGTTCGACATCATCGTCGAGATGACGAACGGGAAGTGCTTGTTGAGCTTTGAGGTGGCTGCGCCCATCCAGATCACCAGGAACACCAGCTTGGCGGCCACGATCATGTCTGGCACGCTCCACGCGCCGAGCAGGAAGGTCACGGTCAGCGAACCGTAGACCTCACCGCGCGCGGCCAGGAAAATGACCTTGTCGCGCAGCCCACAAACGCCCAGCACCAACAGGATCGTCACGATCTGCCACGTCGGCAGCAGCCCCACCTTGCTGCCCACCGCCGGTATCGGACCGCTGCCGTCCGTGAACAGCGCGGTGATCAGCAGGATCAACAGCAGGGCATACAGTCCCACGTCGACCGGCTTGCGTTTGGTGCCGAAAGTCAGCGGAACGCGATCCGGCCACGGTGGCAGCCGGATGGTGCCGAACCGCAGCCAGTACAGGATCGAACCCAGTGGCGGGAAGAACCGGTTGTTCAGCGGTCCGAAGCCGCAGCCCAGACCGACCACTTCGAACAGCATCGTGTAGAGCACGACCTTCTCGAACACGATGGGCTCGGCGTACCAGGCCCGCACATTGGTGAAACCATCAATTCCCTTGGTACTGAACACAATCAGCCACGCCACGAGGATGTACAGCAGGATCTTGCCGACATAGAACAGGTGCAGCACCACCGGCGTGCCGAACCCCACCTCGGCCCAGTGCCGGGCCATCGGGCGGATCTTCTCGGCGCGGGTGCCCTTACTCCATTCGGCGAAGTCGACTTCCGGCAGTTGGGGCTTCAGGAATCCCATAAATTGACACACTAGAACGTGTTCTAGAGGTTCGTTGCATCAACTGGTCGCAGCGGGCCCGGAGTGGTCAAGGCGCTCCCGGCGGGAGGAAAGGCAGTGTCGGTGGGCACCCGCGCCGAGTCAACTCGAGTAGGGCGTCGACGTCGAGGTGCTGTTCGACGAGATCGCCCAGCAGGTCGAGGCGGCGCTCGCGAGCGGCGGCGAAGCGGGTACCCGACGGGACGAGCCCGAGCGTCTCGCGCAGAAAGGTCTCGCGCAGGGCGTCACCCTCCAGAGACCCGTGCCACATGGTGCCGAACACCTGACCGTCGCGCGCACCGCCGAGAAACTGCTCGGCCGAGCCGACCGCGGTCCTGCCGTGGTGAATCTCGTACCCGGACGCCGGCACGCCCAGCCCCTCCCCCCGCGGCAGTCGCAGCACCTTCTGCGCTTCGAATGTCGTTGTGACGTCGAGCAGGCCCAGGCCGTCGACTTCGGCAGGCGGCCCCTCTATCCCGTGCGGGTCCCGGATCGCCCGGCCCAGCATCTGAAATCCACCGCAGATGCCCAACAGCGGCTTTCCCGCAGCGGCGTGCGCCAGCACCGCGCGGTCCAAGCGCCTGGACCGAAGCCAGGCCAGATCGGCGATCGTCGCACGGGTTCCCGGCAGTACGACCAGGTCCGCATCGTCCAGGGCGCGGGGGTCCGCGGCGAACACCACGTCCACCTCGGGTTCCAGCCCTAAAGCGTCGATGTCGGTGAAGTTGCTGATCCGGGGAAGGCGCACCACGACCACCCGGCGGGCCGCCGATCCCGACGCGCGCCGGCCCGCCAGATCAAGCGCATCCTCTGAATCCAGCCACAGGTCGGGGTGCCACGGCAGAGTGCCGTACACCGGTCGCCCGGTGACCCGTTCCAAGTCGCGTAACCCCGGCGCGAGCAGGTCGAGATCACCGCGGAACTTGTTGACCACGAACCCTGCCAGCAACGCCTGGTCCTCGGCGGACAGCAGCGCGACGGTGCCCAGGAACGCGGCGAACACCCCGCCGCGGTCGATGTCACCGACCACCACCGTCGGCAGTCCCGCGTGCCGAGCCAGCCCCATGTTCACGTAATCTCCTGCGCGCAGGTTGATTTCGGCCGGGCTGCCAGCCCCTTCGGCGACGACCGCGTCGTAACGGCCGGCGAGGTCGTCGAACGCAAGGTGTGCCGCCTCGGCCAGCGCCCGGCGTCCGTCGAACCAGTCCGCCGAGTCCAGTTCGCCCCACGGTCTGCCCAGCAACACCACGTGGCTGCGGTGGTCGCTGCCCGGCTTGAGCAGGACCGGATTCATCGCGGGCTCAGGTGCCGCCTTCGCCGCGAGGGCCTGCACCCACTGGGCCCGCCCGATCTCCGCACCCGCCCCGTCCGGACCCGTGCAGACCATCGAGTTGTTGGACATGTTCTGCGCTTTGAAGGGCGCCACCCGCACCCCGCGCCGGGTCAGGGCACGGCACAGACCGGCGGTGACGGTGCTCTTCCCCGCGTCACTCGTCGTACCTGCCACCAGCAGACCTGACATCAGCACGAGCATGCCACCGCCGCCGGATGCGCGCGTCAGCGGACCCAGCGCAGCCGGTGACTCAAGTCACTCATCTCGCTACCTGGGGGCCGAGTAAAATTGTGGCTGCAGCTGGTTTGCTGGCGACATCGTTACCTTCGTCGGCATCGAGCGGCGAACGCTCATTCCAGGTTCGCCACAAGAGGGAACCTGGTGTGATTCCAGGACTGTCCCGCAGCGGTATGCAGGAACGACCACCGTCTTAAGCACTGGTCCACTAGCCCGGACCGGGAAGCGACGGTCAGTAGGTGCATCGCATTCGCGATGCGTGACTGCGAGTCCGAAGACCTGCCAGTTGCACCGGACGCGTCGCGCCCGGTGCGCGTCGCCTCGTGGATTGGGCGTATGGTCTTTGCTGGAACGTAGTCGTTCCGGCGGCGGGACGTCCCAGGATGGCGGCGGGCATCCCGTCGTACCGAAGGAACGTCGATGACTGCCCCGATCTGGCTGGCCTCGCCGCCGGAAGTGCATTCGGCGCTGCTGAGCAGCGGCCCCGGGCCCGGCCCGGTGCAGGCATCCGCGGCCGAGTGGACTGCGCTCAGCGTCACCTACACCGAAGCGGCTGACGAATTGTCCGCCGTGCTGGCCGGCGTGACGGCCGCAGCCTGGGAAGGTCCGACCACCGCCGCCTACGTGGCTGCCCATGCGCCGTATCTGGCGTGGCTGACACAAGCCAGTGCCGACAGCGCCGCCACCGCTGCTGCGCAGGAATCCACGGCTGTCGCTTACACGACCGCCCTGGCAGCAATGCCGACCCTGGCGGAGCTGGCCGTCAACCACACCGTCCATGCGGTGCTGACCGCAACGAATTTCTTCGGCGTCAACACCATTCCGATCGCGCTCAATGAAGCAGACTATGCGCGGATGTGGATTCAAGCCGCGACAATAATGGGCACCTACCAGGCGGTGTCCGATGCGGCCGTCGCTGCCACGCCGCAGACCGGCCCGGCTCCGCAGATTGTGAAGGCGGACGCAATGGCTGCGGCCGAAGCGGCAACGACGGCCAACCCGTTGGAGCAATTCCTGCAATGGGTGTGGCAGATGTATACCGCGTTCTACAACAACGTGATTCAGCCGCTCGTCGACTGGATGACGAGCATCCCATTCCTCCAGGCCATGTTCAGCGGGTTCGACCCTTACCTGATCATTCTGGGCAACCCGCTGACCTATCTCAGTCCGCTCAACATCGCGTTCGCGATTGGCTACCCGATGGACATCGGCACCTATGTGGCGCTGCTGTCGCAGATGTTCTCTTTTGTCGCACTTGATCTCACCGCAGCGTTCGCATCGGGCAATCCGTTGACGATCGGCTTCACCATCATGTTTGTCACCGTCGAGATCTTCGGCACGGTAATCACCGACACCATCGCATTGTTGAAAACCACGCTGGAGAGCACTCTTGCGCTGACTATGGCGATCGTTCCGCTGCTCACCGCGCCATTGGTGCCGCTGGCGGCCGGTGCGGTGCTGGCGCCCGTGGGCGTCAAAGGTTTGATGGCGCTCGCTGCGGTGGCGCCGCCGCCGGTAATCGCCGTGCCCACCGCACCCGCGCTAGCCACGCTGGCGCCGAGTGCGCCGCCCTCCACCCCCGGCGCACCACATTCTCCGTTTCAGCTGACGGCTTCGACTTCTGCGCCCGCAACGCCGCCGTCGGCCGCCGCGCCGCCGACGACGACCGGTACGGGTGTGGGCGCGCATATGGATGCGTTCGGCTACCTGATGGGTGACCTGGGTTCAGAGGTCAGGCGCGCAGCGAGCGGCCGTGCCCGCAGACAGGCGCCGGAAACCGACAGCGCCGAGATTCCGGCGCCTATCCCGGCGCCCGACGAGTCGGCCCGCGCAACGAGGCGCCGACGGAGGACGACCAGCATGGTTGGCCGTGGTTACCAGTACGCAGATCTGGAGCCGGACGTTGAATCACCGGTGGCAGCCGGCGACGACCGGTTTACGGCGGTCAGCGCCTCGGACAAGAACGCGGGAACCCTGGGGTTCGCCGGCGTCGCCCGCAAGCGAGGCGCCAGACCTGCAGGGCTGATCACACCTGCCGGTAACGAGATGAACGCCGGGCCGCGCGTACCGATGTTGCCCAGCACGTGGGAAGCGGAAGAATTCGAAGACAAACAACCACTAAGCACACAAAACTTCGGCTCCTACCCCGATAATTGGACAAACAAAGCAGAGGAGTGGGTGTCATGACGTTGCGAGTGGTCCCCGAAGGACTCGCCGCCGCCAGCGCTGCGGTGGAAGCGCTGACCGCGCGCTTGGCCGCCGCGCATGCCGCTGCAGCGCCATTGATCACTGCGGTGGTGCCGCCGGCGGCGGACCCGGTCTCCCTGCAGACCGCCGCCGGGTTCAGCGCTCAGGGCCAGGAACATGCGGCGGTCGCCGCTCAGGGCGTCAAAGAACTCGGGCGCGCGGGCGTCGGAGTCGGAGCGGCAGGGGCGAGCTACATCGCCGGTGATGCAGCGGCCGCCGCGACCTATGGGATTGCCGGCGGCTAGCCGGAATCGAATTCGAATCGAGAAGGTAGACAAGGAGAATC